>NZ_JBEZLR010000277.1:0-1000 GCF_040652275.1 Streptomyces sp. NPDC048275 | reverse complement strand
TCGCCGAGTTCGATCCGGAACCCACGGACCTTGACCTGGTCATCCGCGCGGCCGAGGTATTCGAGTTCGCCGTCGGGCAGATGACGGGCCAGGTCACCGGTGCGGTACATACGGGCACCCGACGGGCCGAACGGATCGGCCACGAAACGCTCCGCGGACAGGGCCGGACGGTTGAGGTAACCGCGGGCCAGTCCCGGACCGGCCACATACATCTCCCCCGCCACTCCGGCCGGGACGGGCTGCAGTGCCGTGTCCAGGACATACAGACGCAGGTCCGGGATCGGCTCACCGATCAGACTCGCCGTGCTGGCGGTGACGGTCTCCTCGTCCAGCAGGCGGTGAGTGACGTGAACGGTGGTCTCCGTGATGCCGTACATGTTCACCAGCCGCGGCCCGCCCGCCCCTTCCGGATGACGGGCATACCAGGCCGGCAGCCGGCCCAGATCCAGGGCCTCACCACCGAAGATCACATGGCGGAGGGCGAGTTGGTCACCGGTCGCGGGGTTGTCGGTGTCGGCCTGCATCAGCTGGTAGAACGCCGACGGCGTCTGGTTCAGCACGCTGACCTGTTCGGCGGCCAGCAGGGTCAGGAACTCGGACGGGCTGCGACTGATGGTGAAGGGGACGACGACCAGGCGACCGCCGTACAGCAGCGGACCCCACAGCTCCCACACCGAGAAGTCGAACGCGTACGAGTGGAACAACGTCCACACATCGTCCGGTCCGAACCCGAACCACCCCTCGGTCCGCGTGAACAGACGCACCACCTGCGCATGGCTGACCACCACGCCCTTGGGGCGTCCCGTCGAACCGGACGTGTAGATCACATACGCCGGATGCCCCGGCAGCAGACCCACAGCCGCCACCGGACCACCAGAACGCGCGGCCAGATCGTCGACGATCGCCGGGTCGTCCAACACCACCGTGTCCGCCGTGGTGCTCACCCCCGACAGCGTCTCCCTCGTCCCGATCACGAGAGCGGGCGCGGAATCGGTCAGGA
>NZ_JBEZLR010000276.1:0-1001 GCF_040652275.1 Streptomyces sp. NPDC048275 | reverse complement strand
ACGGCGGCCAACAAGCTGGCCCGTCGCGACGGCGTGTCGGTGACCGTGATCAATCCGCGTCCCGAGTTCGTCGAGCGGATCCGCCTGCACCAGCTCGTGACCGGCTCCGACGACGCGGTCGAGGGCTTCGACAGGGTCATGGGCAAGAACGTCCGGCTGGTGGTCGACACCGCGACCCAGATCGACGCCGCCGAGCGTCAGGTGTCGCTGGCGGGCGGGGGCACGGTCTCCTACGACTACCTCGTCTACGCGGTGGGCAGCGGCGCCGCCGATCCCGGCGTCCCCGGAGCGGCCCAGTTCGCTCATTCGGTGTCGGACCTCGAGGGGGCGGAACGACTGAAGTCGGCGCTGGATGCGGCGCCCGCGTCGGCTCCGGTGACCGTGGTCGGGGCCGGCCCGACCGGCCTGGAGACCGCCGCCGAGCTGGCGGAAGTGGGCCACAAGGTCACCCTGGTCTGCGGCAAGGTGCTCGGCCCGTCCCTGCATGCCCGGGTCCGCCGCCCGGTCGCCCGCCGGCTCGCCAAGCTGGGTGTGACCGTCATCGAAGGAGCCGGTACGCGGGTGGCGGAGGTGACAGCCGACGCCGTACGGCTCAGCGACGGCCGCGAGCTGCCCAGCACGGTGACGATCTGGACCGCCGGATTCCGTATCCCGGACCTGGCCGCCCGCAGCGGGCTGCGCACCAACGAAGAGGGCCGTCTGATCACCGACACGACGCTGACCTACGTGGACGACGAGCGCATCATCGCCGCCGGAGACGCGGGAGTGATGCCGGACCACCCGTTCCGGCTGAGCTGCCAGGCCGCCACGCAGCTGGGCCCGGCCGCCGCCGACACGGTCCTGCGCCGGATCGCGGGGAAGAAGGCCTCTCCCGTTCGGATGTTCTTCGCCGGGCAGTGCCTCAGCCTCGGCCGGAAGGGGGGCACCACCCAGTTCTCCTACCCGAACGACAAGGTCAACGCGCTCAGCATCAGCGGGCGCAGCGGTGCCGGCGTCAAGGA
>NZ_JBEZLR010000275.1:0-1017 GCF_040652275.1 Streptomyces sp. NPDC048275 | reverse complement strand
AACCCCTCAGCAAGGTTCATCGTCCCAGGTCAGGAAGGCACTTTCGCATTTCCGCCCCGGAGTCAGCCGTCCCCAAGTGAAACGGTGAGGCTAGGGATCACTCGAGAGCCGAAGAGACCTGTCGTCGGGAGAGGGCCAGCCTGCGTCGCTCTCGGTCGATTTCTGTGATGACGACCGTAACCTTGTCGCCGATCTGGACGACATCTTCCGGAGCCTCCACGGGCGTCCGTGTGAGTTCTCGCAGATGAACGAGCCCCTCGATCTCGTTGGCGACTTGGACGAAGACGCCGAACGGGACCAGCTTGGTGACCCGTCCCTGCAGCGTCTGTCCCACCGCGGTGCCGTCGGCGAACGTCTCGAAAGGGTCAGGCTGCATTGCTCGCAAGGACAGCCTTGCCTCTCCGTTCCATGTGTCGAACTGGAGGAACTCGCACGAAACACGCTGTCCCACCTGAACCACGTCCGAAGCTGTCTCGAAGCGTCGCCAGGACAGTTCGGGGATCGTGATGAATCCGACGCCGGGGAAGACCGGGTGGTCGGGGCCGTCGTCCAACGCCACGAACACACCGAACCGTTCGATCGAAGCGACCCTGCCCGAAAGTACCCCGCCGACGCGGAGGGATTTCAGAAACGCCCAGAGTCCTGGGTTCTCCGTGGCGGCCCTGGACAGCCAGACTCGACCCTGATCCAGGTCAATGGCGGTCACCTCAGCGGTGATCCGCTGGCCGACCTCCACCGCTGCAGCCGGGCCCTGGCGCCAGGAAAGGTCCAGCGGTCCGACAAACCCCAGCGGGCGTGCGGCGAAACCGTCCAGGACCACCGACACCCCGCGAGAGACCTCTGCTACGGTCCCGTCGCAGAGGTCACCGACCTGGATCCCAGCCAGAAACCTCCGGGAAGCCTCGTCGTCCGATGCTCGGCCCAGATGGCGTCCCGCCACGTGGTGTAGGGGATCAAGACACCGGAATCCGCAGGCCAGGGGCGCCGACCATGCCCGATCAGATGTCCAACTCGCCT
>NZ_JBEZLR010000274.1:0-1052 GCF_040652275.1 Streptomyces sp. NPDC048275 | reverse complement strand
CCACCGCATGCGGCCGTCGGGACGGCCGTCCGCATTGGACTTGTGAGGACTCACGTGAGCTCGAAACCTGTCGTACTCATCGCTGAAGAGCTGTCGCCCGCGACTGTCGACGCCCTGGGCCCGGACTTCGAGATCCGGCAGTGCAACGGCGCGGACCGCGCCGAGCTGCTGCCCGCGATCGCGGACGTCGACGCGATCCTGATCCGTTCGGCCACCAAGGTCGACGCGGAGGCCGTTGCCGCCGCGAAGAAGCTGAAGGTCGTCGCACGAGCCGGCGTCGGCCTGGACAACGTCGACGTCGCCGCCGCCACCAAGGCCGGCGTGATGGTCGTCAACGCCCCCACCTCGAACATCGTGACCGCGGCCGAGCTGGCCTGTGGTCTGCTGCTGGCCACCGCGCGCCACATCCCGCAGGCCAACACCGCGCTGAAGAACGGCGAGTGGAAGCGCTCGAAGTACACGGGCGTCGAGCTGGCCGAGAAGACCCTCGGTGTCGTCGGTCTCGGCCGCATCGGCGCCCTGGTCGCGCAGCGGATGTCGGCGTTCGGCATGAAGGTCGTGGCCTACGACCCCTACGTCCAGCCTGCCCGGGCCGCGCAGATGGGCGTCAAGGTGCTGTCCCTCGACGAGCTGCTCGAGGTTTCCGACTTCATCACCGTGCACCTGCCCAAAACGCCCGAGACCCTCGGTCTCATCGGCGACGAGGCGCTGCACAAGGTGAAGCCGTCGGTGCGGATCGTCAACGCCGCGCGCGGCGGGATCGTCGACGAGGAGGCGCTGTACTCGGCGCTCAAGGAGGGCCGCGTCGCGGGTGCCGGCCTGGACGTGTACGCGAAGGAGCCCTGCACGGACTCCCCGCTCTTCGAGCTCGACGAGGTCGTCTGCACTCCGCACCTCGGTGCCTCCACCGACGAGGCGCAGGAGAAGGCGGGTATCTCCGTGGCCCGCTCGGTGCGTCTCGCGCTCGCCGGTGAGCTGGTCCCGGACGCGGTGAACGTCCAGGGCGGTGTCATCGCCGAGGACGTCAAGCCGGGCCTGCCGCTCGCCGAGCG
>NZ_JBEZLR010000273.1:0-1057 GCF_040652275.1 Streptomyces sp. NPDC048275 | reverse complement strand
CTCCTCCGCCTTGCAGCTCGACGCACCAGACCCCGCTCACCTGCGCCGACAAGGCACCACTGCTTCCCTCCGACTTGATCCGCCGGACAGGCCCTAGTGCGCTCACCAACTGGGTGAAGCATCGTGGGCTCAGGCCGATGAAGGGGCCTGTCCAGGACGGCTCCGACACCGTGATCACACCAGCCATGGAAAGATCATCTCTGCCGTGAGCAGCGAGTACGGGACAACCGTCAGGTATGCAGAATGCGCACGGCGAGCAGCGTCTGCCAGGTCCAGCCGATCGTGAGTGAGACGCGCTGGATCAGCCCGCCCAGGTTCACCCAGCGTTGATGCTGGCTGAACGCGGCACTGGCCAGCGCCATCGTGGTTGCGAAGAGCACGCCGCTGGCGATCGAGTAGAGGGCCCACCCCGGCGAGTTGGACAGGGCAAAGACGAAACAGGCCACGGCAAGGGCGAGGAATCCGATGAGGGAGAACAGATCATGCAGAACCCCTGCGCGGGTCGGGCGCTGGAGCTGATCGGGGGTGCCGACAGGATAACCGCTCACCGGATCCGTGCGGCAGGCACCTGCGCCCAGCAGACCGACCGCCCATACGCCGATCAGCAGTGCACCCCAGCGGGAAGACCCAGCGCGCCACAGGCCCACGGCGAAGATCAGCGACAGTAAGCCGGTGAAGAGGAAGTTGACGGTCTGCGCCCACCCGGCGCGGCCGAGGGCGAGCGAACTGACGGGATGGCGGAACGGCTTGTAGTCCACACGGCTGGCGCCTTCCAGTAGGTACGCGATGGTGAAGAGCGGGCCAGCGGCCATCCCGCAGGCAAGAAGCGTTTGATTACCCATCGCGTCAACTTACGTTGACAGCATGGGAGTGTCAATCTCCGTTGACGTGAGGGATGGGCCTCAGTCATCAACCGAAAGGTGTAGCGGATCCGCACCATCGGCCAGGACTTCGCCCGCGAGGGATGGCGTCCCGCCACGTGGTGTAGGGGATCAAGACACCGGAATCCGCAGGCCAGGGGCGCCGACCATGCCCGATCAGATGTCCAACTCGCCTT
>NZ_JBEZLR010000272.1:0-1093 GCF_040652275.1 Streptomyces sp. NPDC048275 | reverse complement strand
CCCCGAGACCGAGACGCCCACGCCCGCGCTACTCGCCCGAGACCGCGGAACGGACGCTGCGCTACCTCGCCACGCAAGTCACCCAGACCCAAGCCGACCGTGAGCTGCGCTGGTGGCACATCCCCACCTGGACGGACCGCCGTCCCAGGATGATCCTCGTCGGGGCCGTCACCGGTCTGCTGTACGGAGTGGTCGGCCTCTTCACCCTGTGGGTGACGACCGGCCCGGTGTGGGCATGCCTGCTCGGGCCCCTCTGCGGACTCGGCGGGGGATTCGTGGCCGCCCACCACCATTCGGAGCTCAGCGACCAGCAGCCGCTCCCCAGCGCCGGGTGGCGCGACATTTTCCCGCCCGGCGCCGTCGCTTTGGGCACCTTCGTCTGGCTCTTCTCGGGAACCACGTCCTGGCTTGTTTTCCAACTGCCGGGGAACGACCCGTTGCCTGCCTGGCTCGCCTACCTCGCCGCGCTTCCGCTCGGATTCGGCGCGGCGATGGTGAGCAGCCGCGGCTACAAACTGGTGGTCGGGACCATCCTCGGCAATGGATCAGGACCCCAGTACAACGAACTCAGGGACCGTCTCAGCCAGCGCCCCGTGACGGAAACCCGGGCGGTCAGCCCGCGGGACGTGTGGCGGCACCACATCGGGCTGAGGCTGGTCCTCGGTCTCCTGACGGGAGTCGCAATCGCGGTGTTCTCCGGCTCGCTCGTAGCCCACGAGTACGGCCTCAGAAACGGTGCCTTGGTCGGTGCCACAGCTGGGCTATGGGCCTGTCTCTTCGCCGGCCCGGTCGGAAATCTGGGCGTCGCCGCTGCCCTCTCCGCCGTCCAGCTCTCCATCAGTGAGGGCACCCCGGTGCGTCTGATGTCCTTTCTGGAGGACGCCCGGCGCCGCAACCTTCTGCGGGCGGCGGGACCGGCATACCAGTTCCGCCATGACTGGTTGCGGGAAAGTTTGACCAGTTCTGCACGGTCCTGGGGATGACTCGGGGCTGGCATCTGCGTCTGGCGACGACATCCCGTGCCCCGTCGGCGGCCAGACCGATCCGGCCCCGGCTGGCGCGGCGACGAAAGGCCGCCTGGGCCCAACCGCCC
>NZ_JBEZLR010000271.1:0-1110 GCF_040652275.1 Streptomyces sp. NPDC048275 | reverse complement strand
AGTGGGCGGTTCGTAAGGCGATGTCCTTTTCTGGCTGAGGTGGGAGCAAGGCCGCTGGTGGAGGTTGTGTCGGCTATTGCTTCCTGGCGAAGTTGCCGGTGTCGGCCTCGGTAAGGATCCCGAGTTTGACCAGGCGTTTCAGCTTGGCGCGGGTGCCTTCGACGTTCTTGGGCAGCAGTTCGTGGCCGAGGGCTTCGCAGACGTCCTTGGCCCGTAGCGGCCCGGTCGCGTGGTTGAAGGCGGCGAGGATGCGGGGGTAGTCCGGATGCTCGGGCAGGTCCGGCGCGACGGCCGGGAGCCGGTCGGCGAGGCTGGTGATGGTCTTGCGGGTGATCGAGAGGTGCTCCAGGTGGGTCTCGGCCTCCCGCAGCCTGGTCTGCAGGTCGTCGATTTGTGCGCGGAGTTCGTCGGCCAGGGCCCGGGCGGCGTCTTCCTGGAGGTCCAGGGCGTCGAGCAGGGGCTGGATGTTCACGCGGGCACCGCCTGCGGCTCGCGCCAGGTGGGGGCGTTCGCGCCGGTGAGGCGTCGGGTCATGACGTGGGTCATCGCCCAGTAGACGCGGGAGGCGGAGGAGGATGAGCGGTGCTCGTAGTCGCGGACCAAGCGCCGGTGCAGTATCAGGATCCCGTAGGTCTGCTCGACCCTCCACCGCTTCGGCTGCGGCACGAACCCCTTGACCTGCGGGTTGCGTTGGACGATCTCGACGTCGATGCCCAGGCCGGCGCCGTGTGCGGCGACCTGGTTTTTGAAGCCCTGGTCGACCAGGGCTTTGCGGACGGTTCCGCCGGCGTGCTCGGCGACCTGGTCCAGCAGGACGATGCCCACGGCGTTGTCGTGGGTGTTCGCAGCGAGAACGACGACCGCGATGACCAGGCCGAGGACGTCCACGGCAAGGCCCCGCTTGCGGCCGGGCACCCGCTTGGCCGGATCATGGCCACTCGTGGAGACGGGGACCCCGGCGGCCACGTGGACACTCTGGGTGTCCAGCACCACCAGGGTCGGGTCCTCTAATCGTCGGGCGCGTTCGCGGACCTGGCAGCGCAGGAGTTCATGGATGACCTGGTCGGTCCCGTCGTCCCGCCAGGCGGCGAAGTAGTAGTACGTCGCGCT
>NZ_JBEZLR010000270.1:0-1115 GCF_040652275.1 Streptomyces sp. NPDC048275 | reverse complement strand
GCCGAGAGTGGGGGAGTCGGCAACCGACGACAACGCCGCAGATGGGCGTGCCAGACCCCGCGTCTGCGGCATGATCCGCCGGACAGGCCCTAGGGAATCAGTGGGCGCACCTCCTCGGCCGCGAACCGTACGAAGCCCTCGGGGTCCGGTTCGTCGGCGGTGGGCTGGAGGACGACGGTGTCGGCGCCGGCGTCCACAAGCCGCTGGACCGCCTCGGCGACCGCGCCCGCGTCCCCGGCGACTCCGTGCTCCGGGAACGGTTTCTCTCCGTTGGCCTCGATCTCGGCGCGCAGGCGGGCGGCCGCGTCGGGCCCGGTGGCCGTGTGGAGGTTCACGACCACCCGATGGGAGTCGGTCCGGCCCGCCGACTCCCGCCCCTCGTCGATGAGTTGACGTGCCTGACGCACCCCTTCGGGCGCGGTGGCGGCGTGCAGGATGGTGCCGTCCGCGGCCTCGCCGGAGAGCCGGAGCGTACGGGGGCCGGTGGCGCCGGTCAGCACCTCCGGGGCACCCGTCGGCGGCCAGTCGAGGGCGACGCCGTCGAGCTTCACGTACCGCCCGTCCGTGGTCACCCTCTCCCCCCGCAGCAGGGCGCGCAGGGCGTCGAGGTGCTCGCGCAACAGCGTCACGGGCGACTCGGCCCGCGCCCCGACCTGCCCCATCCAGTCCTGTACGCCGTGGCCGACGGCCAGGATCGCGCGCCCCGGGAACATCCGGTGCAGCGTGGCGGCCTCCATCGCGGTGACAGCGACGTTCCGCAGCGGAACGGGCAGCAGTCCCACCCCGACACGCAACCGCTCGGTCCAGGCGAGCGCCGCCGCCGCGGCGGAGATCCCCCCTTCAAGGAAACAGTCCTCCCACAGCCACAACTCCTCGAGGCCCGCATCCTCGGCGACGCGGGCCATGGCACGCAGTCGCTCGGGAGGAAGTTGGGGTCGAAACACAGCACCGAGTCCAGTCATGCGCACTTCCTACCCAGGGCCCACCTCCGGGACAACTGCTTTAGGCCGACCGGCAATTGGAGGGTGGGAGAAGGAGCGGGGTCTGGTGCGTGCAGCTGCAAGGCGGAGGAGGGAGTGATGGCGGAGCCATCGCGACCGACGACAACGCGGCAG
>NZ_JBEZLR010000269.1:0-1134 GCF_040652275.1 Streptomyces sp. NPDC048275 | reverse complement strand
ACGAGTTTCTTCACGCTGGTCTGGACGAGCCGGACCTTGGCGAGGATCTCGTCGGCGGTGGCGGTCCAGGTGAAGGGGCTCGGGTTCTCGTTCCAGGAGTTGATGTAGTCGCGGATCTGTTTGACCAGGACGTTGACGCTTGCGAACGTACCGCGGCGGATGGACTGCCGGGTGATGATCCCGAACCAGATCTCGATCTGGTTCAACCACGAGGACCCGACGGGGGTGAAATGGAAGTGGACGTGCGGGTTTTTCGCCAGCCAAGCCTTCACGTCCGGAGTGGTGTGCGTGGAGAGGTTGTCCAGGACGACATGGATTTCCTTCCCCGCATGCGGCTTGACGGCCTTCTTCATGAACGCCAGGAAGCTCGCTCCGTTCCGGTTCGGCTTGCACTCGCCCAGCACTTCACCGGTCGTGACGTTCAGCGCGGCGAACAGGTTCGTGGTGCCGTGCCGCACATAGTCGTGGGTGCGCTTCTCGATGGCCGCGAAAGCCACCGGCAGCACCGGCTGGGTCCGGTCCAGCGCCTGCACCTGCGTCTTCTCGTCGATCGACAGCACCACAGCGCCACCGGGCGGGGCCAGGTACAAACCGACGACATCGGCGACCTTCTCCGCGAACGCCGGGTCTTTCGAGATCTTGAAGGTGCCCGAGCGGTGCGGCTTCAGATTCTCCTCACGCCAGATGCGGGCGATGTAATGCCAGGAAACCGAGACGCCTTCCCGCCGCTTCAGATGGTCGGCCAGCGACCGCGTCGACCAGTGCGACAGGCCGGATTCCGCCGGCGGGGACATCCTCGTCAAAGCGATTACCCGGGCCCGCACCTGCGGCGGCACCTGGGTACGCGGCCCGCCACGGCGCTTCTCCTCCAGACCGGCAAGGCCCCGCTCGGCATAACGGGCCTTGCAGCGGTCCACCGTCAGCGGCGCCACACCGGCAAGCTCGGCGATGTCCTTGCGCCGCCGCCCCTCACCGGACCACAACACGATCCGCGCACGAAGCGCCACATCGGCAGGGACATCTCGCGACCCCGCCAACTCCCGCAGTTCTGCCATCTGTTCAGAGGAGAGATCCATACCAGACTCAACGATGACGGAAGCCTAAGGTTCCATGAACAGGATCACGAGACACTAG
>NZ_JBEZLR010000268.1:0-1163 GCF_040652275.1 Streptomyces sp. NPDC048275 | reverse complement strand
ATACCGCGCGCCACCCGTGAGGGCGCTCTCTACCTTGACGCGGTGACGCACGCTCAGCACCACACCCCGGAGTACCCCAGCATCGTGAACGGTTCCATCGCGGCAGCCGTGCGCGGCTCTTTCGGCGATGTCAGGTTCACCGACCGCACCCGGGGCAGCGAGTTGTTCGTGAACCCGCTGATGTCCCTGTACTTCGCCTTCGACCTCCCGGGGCTGGCAGCCCGCTGCCTCTACCTGGATCGGATCGAGGACACCCACCTGATGCGCCAAGTCCATTCGCGGATTGCCGAGTTCCGCGAATCCGTAGTCACTCGCCCACCCCGCCGCTTCCCGCACTAGTGACCAGGCCGACTGTGCGCTGCCCGGCGCCATCGCTGCGTCCGCCAGGAACGACGCCACGGTCAGCGAGAATTCAGGGAACCACCAGTTCTCGGTCGGCTGTGAATCATCTATTCATGCGACCGACAGTGCGGACTCCCTGCGCATACACGACTTATCAACATGCGAGTCCGCCGGCACCAAGGCCGGAGACCGCGCCCCTTCAACTGGCACTCCGCGGCGTCGCCGATTGACGAAGTGAAGCCGCACCACGGTGAGACACCAGATGCCGACACCTTTGTCTCAACTCCTAGAGCTCGTAACACGATCTTGTTGAGGTGTGTGGTGTGACTGCAGGGCGGCGTCGTTCAGTGGGTCTGTCCGGTTTGATCATGTGATGCCGAGGGTGGCCAGTGGGCGGGTGGCGTTGCGCGCGTGATGGAGTGGAGCCCGCCGCGACGCACCCGTGGCGATGTTTCACATCCAAATCCGCCATTGACGGTACGCCAACTGGCGGATATATCGACGGCGGCCCAGTGGGTGAGGGTGAGCCATGCCGTACCCATCTCGCCGCCGCCTCCGGACCCTGGTTTCGCCCCTACCATGGGCACGTCGCAGATGCTCACCACGGCGAAGCGCCTGTTGCCCTCTTCCGTGCGGACTGCCAATGCGTCAGGCTTTGGGAAGGGATACGTCACGATGACCGTGAACGACGGAGAGGGCGAACCCTTGGGACAAGCTTCGCTCCTATGGCGCAGCCCGCCGTGAGGTCATGCCCTCGGCTGAGCACCGCTCGCACAAGGGCCTGAACAACCGGGCGGAGAACAGCCACCAACCCACCCGGC
>NZ_JBEZLR010000267.1:0-1175 GCF_040652275.1 Streptomyces sp. NPDC048275 | reverse complement strand
TCCTAGTGTCCTGAGTCTTAGGAAAGCCGTAGAAGTATGCTGGGCTCATGGCGCGTATGGGTCGGCCGACGGTCGAAGTGGTCCTGACGGATGATGAGCGTGAGACGTTGCTGCGCTGGTCGCGGCGGGCGACGTCCGCGCAGGCCCTGGCGCTGCGCTGCCGGATCGTCCTCGCTTGTGCTGACGGGTTGTCGAACACTCAGGTGGGTGCGGACCTCGGCATCCATCCGACCACGGTGGCCACGTGGCGCAAGCGGTTCGCAGCCAATCGGCTGGAGGGCCTGGCCGACGAGAAGCGGCCGGGTCCTGCCCGCACGGTGACTGACGAGCACGTCGAGGATGTGATCGTGCGGACTTTGGAGACGACGCCGAAGGGCGCCACGCACTGGTCCACCCGCGAGATGGCGAAGCAGAGCGGGCTGAGCCAGTCGACGGTCTCGCGGATCTGGCGCACCTTCGGCCTCAAGCCGCACCAGGTCGACACCTTCGAGCTGAGCAAGGACCCGCAGTTCGTCGAGAAGGTCCGCGACGTGGTGGGCCTGTATCTAGATCCGCCCGAGCGCGCCATCGTGCTCTGCGTCGATGAAAAGTCCCAGATCCAGGCACTGGACCGCTCGGCCCCGGTGCTGCCGATGATGCCCGGCATGCCCGAACGGCGCACCCACGACTACCTGCGCGGCGGCGTCACCACCTTGTTCGCGGCGCTCAACACCGCCACTGGTGAGGTCATCGGCTCCCTGCACCGCCGCCACCGCGACGCCGAGTTCAAGAAGTTCCTCGCCAAGCTCGACAAGGAAGTCCCCGCCGAGTTCGACGTCCACCTGATTTGTGACAACTACGCCACCCACAAGACCCCCGCCATCCAGAAGTGGCTGCTCGCGCACCCACGGTTCCACATGCACTTCACGCCCACCAGTTCCTCCTGGCTCAACCAAGTGGAGCGCTGGTTCGGCCTGCTGACGGACAAGCAGATACGACGCGGCGTCCACAAGAACGTCCAGGCACTGGAGAAAGACATCCGCGACTGGATCGCGCACTGGAACGAAGACCCCAAGCCGTTCACCTGGACCAAGTCCGCCGACGAGATCTTCGAACGCCTCGCCGGCTACCTCAACCGCTTGCCGAGCCCCAAGCCCTAGTTATGCAGCGCTTCTGAGACTCAGGACACTAGGGCG
>NZ_JBEZLR010000266.1:0-1176 GCF_040652275.1 Streptomyces sp. NPDC048275 | reverse complement strand
GGCGTGGTCGGCACCGTCGGCCGCATCTTCGGCGAGGCGGGCATCAACATCGCCGGCATGCAGGTCGCCCGCGCGGCCGTGGGCGGCGAAGCCCTCGCGGTCCTCACCGTCGACGACACCGTCCCGCAAGCCGTGCTGACCGAGGCCGTGGAGGAGATCGGGGCCGCCTCGGGCCGCTCGGTCAACCTCCTGTCAACTACCCGGGACTAAAAGGTCCCGGGCTTGCACAACGGGCGTCACTGGCGGTGACGTGCCGTTTGCGTCCGGCCCCACCCCTGGGTTTCGGGGGTGGGGCGGGGGCCGTTGACAGGGCCCCGCTTCGCCACAACTCCCACGCTCCGGCGCGGATGTTGCGGGAGCTGTTCCGGTCCGCGTGATCAACGAATCCGCAGGACCGGCATGCGAAGAGGGCCTGGGAGAACCGGTTCGCTCTGTCGGTGTGCACGCATTCGGCGCAGGTGCGGGAGGTGTACGCCGGATGGACGTACACCACCGGCACCCCGGCCTTGCGGGCCTTGTACGCGATGAACTGTCCGAGCTGGTGGAAGGACCGGCTGGAGTGGGTGGCCCGTTGGGGCTTTGCAAGCCGTACCCGCTCGCGGATGCCTGTGAGGTCTTCCAGGGCGATTCCGCGACCGGTGCGTTCCGCCTCGGCCACCACATGCTTCGCGATCTTGTGGTTGATGTCTTTCGCCCGCCGCGCCTCCTTGCGGCGCCGCTTCTTCAGCCGGCGTCTGGCGGACGGGGTGTTCTTCTTCTGTAGCTTGGTGCGCAGGCCGCGCTCGCGCAGGCGGATCCGGTTGAGCTGCCGTCCGGCCATGATCTCGCCGGTCGACACCGCCTCGTTGAGTTCGGGCAGGCGGGGAGCCTTTGGCTCAGCTCGTCAGGAGCGCCGTCAGCAGTCGCGGCGCGCCGGGCCCCTGCCGGTTCTGCCGTGCTCGCGCCGTCGGGATCTGTCCGCCCATACCGGCAGCCGGGCGAAGCGCTCGGGCCGTGTGCACCGGGCGGGCCCGCTCCTCACGCATGACCTGCCGCAGGGCCTCACCGAAACGGGCGAGGTCCTGCGGTGCGTTGTCACAGTGGGCCGTGTCCCGCGACGTGGTGTAGGGGATCAAGAGCTACGCGTTCCGGTTCGAGACCCGTGGCGATCTCTGCGGAGACTGCAGCCCACGAAGC
>NZ_JBEZLR010000265.1:0-1219 GCF_040652275.1 Streptomyces sp. NPDC048275 | reverse complement strand
TGCTGGATTCCTCTTTAGCTGGGTATATGTCCTGGTGGCGGGGTAGTTGAGGGTGCTCGGGGGCGGGTGCTGGGCGATGGTTTTATGGGCACGGCCGGGGCGTGACGAGGACGAACGGGCAGTCGTTCGCCGGTTGTCGCGGGGCACGGAAGGCTCCGCGGGATGCGGTGATGCGAGCTCGGATGATCGAGCTGAGCTGGTCGGGGCTTCGGGTGCCGGCGATCGCCGTGGAGCTTGGCTGTAGCCAGAAAACGGTTCGCTGCTGGCTGCACCGCTTCAACCGCTCGGGCCTGCAAGGGCTGGATGATCTGGGCGGGCAGGGCCGCAAGCGGCGGATCACCGAAGAGGAACGCTCTCGGATCATCTCCTTGGTCAAGACCGTCCCGCCGGGGCGACTGCGGTGGGAGCCGGTCGGGGAACTGTGGGCCTTCGACGAGTCCGGGCCGCCCGAGTGGACCCTGGATTCCCTGGCCGCGGCCGCGCGGGCCGAAGGGATCGCAGTGGGGCGCTCACAGGTCAGACGCATCCTGCTCGCCGAGGGAGTGCGCTGGCGCCGCACCCGGTCCTGGATGCGGTCGAAGGACCCGGACTTCGTCCCAAAAGGACAAGGATCATCGGCCTCTACACCCACCCGCCCGACGACGCGACGGTGATCTGCGCCGACGAGCTGGGGCCGGTGATCCCGCGGACCTTCCCGCCCGCACCCGCCTGGTCACCCGACGGGCACCGCATCAAAGCGGAACTCGACTACAGCCGCGGACCGGAGAAGACCTGGGTCTACGGCGGTCTGCGGCCAGCTGACGGCCAGGCCCTCACGATGACCGCATCCTCCCGCAACAGCGTCTTCTACCAGCAGTTCCTGCAACTGATCGAGGACGCCAACCCGGACGGGAAGATCTGGATCGTCACCGACAACCTGTCCAGCCACAACAGCCTGTCCACCCGGACCTGGCTCGAGGACCATCCCCGCATCCACCACGCCTTCATCCCCGTCGGCGCGTGCTGGCTCAACCTGCAGGAAGGCTGGTGGCGCATCTTCCGCAAAGCCGCCCTCGCCGGCCGGTCATTCGCCAACCCCGATGACATCGCCCAGGCCACGACCCTCGCAACCGACCAGCTCAACTCCCGTGCCGGTCCCTGGATCTGGGGCAGAACCCCACCACCAACCCGTTCCCTACGACGCCGATATGTGTACCTCCTTTGAGGAATCCAGCACTAG
>NZ_JBEZLR010000264.1:0-1220 GCF_040652275.1 Streptomyces sp. NPDC048275 | reverse complement strand
CCTCACCGTTTCACTTGGGGACGGCTGACTCCGGGGCGGAAATGCGAAAGTGCCTTCCTGACCTGGGACGATGAACCTTGCTGAGGGGTTCTGTCGGTCCAGGCGGAGGGCACTTTCTACGTGCAGGCTATCGGGTTGCGTCCCAAGGTCCATGTCACTGCTGATGGTTCGGGGGTGGTCGGGCATGCCGGGGCACGGTTGCTGGCGGATCTCGCTGATGTCACCGGGCTGAGCGCCGCGTACTCCGCCGCTCTCAGGCCGCTTCGGCCGCGTGGGACCGGGCATGATCCGGGCCGGATCGCCACCGACCTGGCGGTGATGCTCGCCGACGGCGGCGAGGCCATCGCGGATCTGGCCGTACTGCGGGACCAGGCAGGGGTGTTCGGACCCGTCGCCTCGAACCCGACGGCCTGGCGGCTGCTCGCCGACACCGACGAGAGGACACTGGCGTCGCTGCGCTCGGCCCGCGCCCAGGCCCGGGAAGTCGCCTGGCTGCAGGCCGCGGAGCACGGCGAGGGCATACCCGCAGCCCGGGCCGCGGGACGCATTCTGCCCGGGCTGGTCCTGGACCTCGACGCCACGCTGGTCACCTGCCACTCCGAGAAAGAGCAGGCCGCCCCGACCTATAAGGGCGGCTTCGGCTTCCACCCACTGCTGTGCTTCCTGGCCAACACCGGCGAGGCACTGGCTGGCCGGCTGCGGCCCGGCAACGCCGGTGCCAACACCGCCGCCGACCACGTCACGGTGCTCGACCAGGCGCTCGCGCAGATCCCCGACGCCCACCGGCACGGCACCGACATCCTGATCCGCACCGACAGTGCCGGATCCGCGAAAGCCTTCCTCGCCCACGTCCGCGACGTGCGGAAACGAGGAATCCGTACCTTCTTCTCGGTCGGATACGCCATCACCGAGCCGGTCCGCCGCGCTGTCCGGGCCATGCCCGACTGCCTCTGGCATCCCGCCCTTAACCAGGACGGGACGCTGCGTGATGGCGCTGAGGTCACCGAGCTGACCGGCATGGTCGACCTGACCGGCTACCCCGTCGGCACCCGCATCATCGTGCGCCGGGAACGTCCGCACCCCGGAGCCCAGCTGTCCCTGTTCGATCAGGACGAGGGCCTGCGGCATCAGGTGTTCCTCACCGACACCCCGTACTGCGATGGCGGCTCCGCCCAATTCCTGGAGGTCCGTCACCGCGGGCATGCATGCGTCGAGGACCA
>NZ_JBEZLR010000263.1:0-1290 GCF_040652275.1 Streptomyces sp. NPDC048275 | reverse complement strand
GTACGCGGCCGTGACCAACTGGTCTAGGAGGTGGTCCTGAAGGGATCGGGTGCTGGGGAAGCGGTCGGCGTCCAGCAGCTCGTCTACGGGGCGTCCATCGCTATCGTCATAGATGTCGCGGAGCAGACTGATCGCCAGCGGACTGGTTAACGTCTCGGCCACTGCGCTGCCGGGTTCGTCCAGAAGTCTACGGTTGAGCTCCTGCCAGCCTGACGGGGCCGGGTCCGGCAGGGGATTCATCAGGTAGGCGCTGGCGTCTTCGGAGCACACCGGCTGGATCTCCAGGGGTACCGCTCCGCTCAGCCGCTGCCGCCTGCCAGTGAGAGCCCTGGCCCGGGAGACAGCCACAACGCGGAAGCTGGCCTCCTCCAGCGCGCTCAGCATGGCGGCGCGTTGCTTCCCACCAACCTCGTCGAGCCCGTCCAGGAACAGCGCAATCCGCCCCTGCTCCAGCAGTTCCCTCGCCCGGGCGACCCCTCCTCTGCTCCGGAAAAGGGTGTACTCGCGGGAGAGCCGGCTGGCCACCCAGTCGGTCGCATTCTCCTTATTGGGGTCCCAGCCGAATGGCGTGAGCATCACCGGTACGGGGATATCGACCCTTACCTCCGGCGCCGCCTCCGCGCGGTACTTGAGCGCCTCCCCGAGTAGCAGCCCCGCGGCAGACGTCTTGCCCGCCGCTGGCTCGCCCACAAGGAGCAGACGGCCCGAGGCCAGCCCACCGTAAACCGCGTGCAATTCGGGCAGAGTTCCGCCCCGGTGCAGAACGTCGCGCGTGACTGCAGCCAACCCGGGCAGTGGAGCGAAACGGGCGCGGCCCTCCGCTGCGATCGCCCCGTCGATCCGGCCTGCCACTCTGCGGTCGGTCACCTGCCATCGCACCGGAAGGGGCGCAGGTGCCAAGAGCCGCCGCAGCCTGGCCTCCTTCTCCCACCACTTGCGCACGGCCTCGGCCAGTGCATCGGCCGCAACGTCCAGCGGGGGCCGCGGGGCGGCGGCCTGTTGCACCTGGATGAACTTGCGGATCAACAGGTACCCAGTGTTGGCCAGGCCGCCGTTGGCAGTGGCGTTCCCGGTACGGCTCACATGTACCGCGCCTGCGGGCCCTGAGTCAGGTCCGGTGTAGCCGGATACCGCGGTGGCGCCGTCGCGGGCGGTGGCATCACCGGTTTCCGTGGCGGCTACCCTCGCCCCGCGCGTTGCGTCTGCGGCCTCGGGGCCGGCGCCAGGGTCACCGTCCCGGGCGGGGCGGCGACGGGGCCATCTCACCATCGGCCAGAACCTCTCCCGCAT
>NZ_JBEZLR010000262.1:0-1302 GCF_040652275.1 Streptomyces sp. NPDC048275 | reverse complement strand
GGCGAATTCAAGGGGTCGTTGCAACACGTGGTCGGTTGATCAGGCCGCGAGCAGTTTAGACAGGCGCTCGGCTGGGGTTTCCCAGCCGAGCGTCTTGCGTGGGCGGCTGTTGAGTTCGGCGGCGACGGCGTCGAGGTGTTCGCGGCTGTGGGCGGCGAGGTTGGTGCCCTTGGGGAAGTACTGGCGGAGCAGGCCGTTGGTGTTCTCGTTCGAGCCGCGCTGCCAGGGGCTGCCGGGGTTGCAGAAGTAGACCGGAATGTCGGTGGCGATGCTGAAGGCGTGGTGGGCGGCCATCTCGGAGCCCTGGTCCCAGGTGAGGGACCGCAGCAGGTGCGGCGGCAGGGTTTTCACGGTGTCGGTCAGAGCGTCGCGCATACTTTCGGCGCTGTGGTCGCCGGGCAGGTGGACCAGCATCAGGTAGCGGGTGCTGCGTTCGACCAGGGTGCCGGTCGCCGATCCACTGTTCTTGCCGATGATCAGGTCCCCTTCCCAGTGGCCGGGCACGGCCCGGTCTTCGGCCTCTGCCGGGCGGTCGCTGATCATGACCATCGGGGTGGAGAAACGGGGCTGGCGCTTGGCTGCCTGGCGGTGGGGGCGGCGGCGGGCGCGTCCGGTCCGCAGTGCCCGGGTGAGCTCGCGCCGCAGTTCGCCGCGTCCCTGGACGTAGAGGGCTTGGTAGACCGTTTCGTGCGTCACGTGCATCTCCGGCCGGTCGGGGAACCGTCTGCGAAGAGCGTGGCAGATCTGTTCCGGGCTCCACCGCAGGGTCAGGTGGTCCTGGATGAAGTCCCGCAGTTCGGGGTTCTGGCCGATCTTCCCCGTCTTGGGGCGGGGCCGGCGGGTATCGGCGCGGGCCTGGGCGGCGTGCGGCCGGTACTGGCCGTTGCCGGGGTGCCGGTTGCGGCGTATCTCGCGGCTGATGGTGGACGGGCTGCGGCCCAGCTCGGCGGCGATCGCGCGGACCGTGGCCTTCTCCCGCAGCCGGTCGGCTATGTGGATGCGATCGGCCTCACGCAGGTAGCGGGATGGGCCAGAAGGCGGTGCCTCCCGGTGGATCGGAGGCGTCGCCTTCTTCTTGCCGATGTGCGCATGTGATCCGTTGCGCCACTTCTTGCCGGTCCGCCGGTCGATGCCGACGATTCGGCAGGCTTCCCTGCTGCTGTAGCCCTGCTGCATGAGCTGGAAGTATGCCGCCCGCTCACGGGTCAGCTTCCTTCGCCCCTGCGGCCCCCGGTCCTTGCGTATCTCGAAGTCCATTGCATCCCCTGAGCTGGGGTGTTGCAACGACCACTAGAACTCAAG
>NZ_JBEZLR010000261.1:0-1330 GCF_040652275.1 Streptomyces sp. NPDC048275 | reverse complement strand
CACTGGATCCATTAGGCCGCGTGCCGAGCCTTCCGCAGGCTACGCCGCGGTACGAGGAACGCACTTGGGGAGGGTTTGTTGCTGCTGATCGGTGATGACTGGGCCGAGGATCACCATGATGTCGAGCTCCAGGATGAGAGCGGCCGGAAGCTGGCTGCCGCCAATCTGCCCGAAGGCGTGGCGGGCATCGCCAAGCTCCACGAACTCGTCGCCCGCCACGGTGGCGAGCTGGAGCCGAGTGAGGTGGTCGTCGGCATCGAGACCGACCGGGGCTCGTGGGTGCAGGCCCTGATCGTCTCCGGCTATCAGGTCTACGCCATCAACCCCCGGCAGGTCGCCCGGTTCAAGGAGCGATACGCCTCCTCGCAAGCCAAGAGCGACAAGGGCGACGCCCACGCGCTCGCCGACATGGTCCGCATCGACCGCGACCGCCTGCGGCCGGTAGCCGGGGACAGTCAGGCCGCCCAGGCCGTGAAGGTCGTCGCACGGGCCCACCAGACCCTGATCTGGGAACGCACCCGCACCTTCCAGCGGCTTCGCAGCACGCTGCGCGAGTACTTCCCCGCCGCCCTGAGCGCCTACACCGACCTTGCCTTGACCAGCACGGACGCACTGGAACTGCTGATCAAGGCGCCCACCCCCGCAGCAGCGGCGAAGCTGACCCGCACCCAGATCACCGCCGTTCCGGCCCGCCACCGCCGACGCAACCGCGACGCGAAAGCGGCCACCATCCAAACAGCCCTGCGCGAGCAGCAGCTCGCTCTGCCCGAGCAGGTCACTGCCGCCTACGCGGCCACCGCTACCGCTCACGCTCGGCTGATCATCGCGCTGAACGAGCAGATCGCTGCGATGGAAGAGCAGGTGAAGGTCCATTTCCTGAAGCACCCCGACACTGAGATCTACCTCTCGATGCCCGGTATCGCAGAGGTCACCGGCGCCCGGGTGCTCGCCGAGTTCGGAGACGACCCCGATCGATACGCCTCCGCGAAGGCCCGCAAGAACTACGCCGGCACCAGCCCTGTCACCCGAGCCTCTGGCAAGAGCCACACCGTCCAGGCCCGCTACGTCCGCAACAACCGCCTGGCCGACGCGCTCCAGACCCAAGCCTTCTGTGCTCTGCGGGCATCGCCCGGAGCCCGCCGCTACTACGACAAGCAACGAGCACGCGAGCTCGGCTACAACCCTGCTCTTCGCCAGCTCGGCAACCGACTCGTCGGCATCCTCCACGGCTGCCTCAGGACCCGAACCACTTACGACGAAGCAACCGCGTGGTCACACCACGCCTCCCCCCAGCCCGCTTGACATCCCAACGACATGGAGTGTCTGACCT
>NZ_JBEZLR010000260.1:0-1367 GCF_040652275.1 Streptomyces sp. NPDC048275 | reverse complement strand
CCTCACCGGCGAGAACACCATCTCCTGGCGCGACCCGACATCCCCGGATCAAAATCGCATCCCGGGATGAAACAACGGGAGAAAACGACCTCTTAATCCACGTCATGCGGCCAGGCTTCCACGCGGCGGGAAATCGGCCGTCTCGGATGGCGGGCAGTCCGATCTCAGGGGAGTACGCCTGGTAGACGGTGATCGTGGACGCCGTGTGGAGCGCGCGAATCCTGCGAAGCGGTTCTTCCATGGCGTACAGCGTGGGCTCGGTCAGCTCAGGTGACCACCGATTTTCGACCCGTTGCTCGATCCGACGGAGCAGGCCGGCCGCAGGCGGCAGGCAGTTGCCCGTGCGAGCCACATAGCGTCCGGCACATGGAGCGACGTCTCGGCAATGCCGTACTTGATGGACTGGCGTGTCGGGCACGGTCGTTCGTCAGGTGTCTCCGTCAGTGCTGAACTCACATTCCGCGTTCTGGGCCGTACACCTCGCGAGTGTGGTGGCCTGGTCCTGCGGGCGGCAACTCCAGCCACATGGGGCCGGGGTAGAAGGTCGCGCTGTCCCAGCCCGTCATCTCCTCGCCGATCAGGTAGCGGTACAGCCACTCGGCGAAGGTCATGGGGTGTCCGACCCAGTAACCCTCCGCCCCTTGTACCACCACACCGTCAGAGAACCCGTGGACTTGCGGGGCTCCGAAGATCACGGCTCCTTGATCAGTAGCAGCGACAGGTATGAGGCCTTCGGCGGTTCCGAAGCTGAGTCGGGGAAGCCGGCAGAAGACGCGAGGATCGTCGGCCGGCCCAGTGATGTAGGACTCCCATTTGCTCTTGGACCAGATTTCTGACGTCGAGCGGATCTTCTCGCCCAGGTTCCACCAGTCCGACGCAGGGTGGTCCAGGGTGAGATGGCCGTTGATCTGCACTGGTGCGTAGGCGTCGACGATCTGTTTGTAGTCCGTCGGAAACGCCCTGGCGAGTTCCGCCTCCAAGCTGAGCCAGGCAGCGGGGTCAGCGAAGCGTTCCTCTCCTGGGCCGAGCATGGCGAAGACAGCCTTCAGATAGTCGCTTATGGAGATCACTGCCCCTCGAAGATGCTTGCCGGAACCGTTGGTGTCAGCATCGAGCACCTCTCCCGTCAACGGTCGGCCGGGTCCTCGTTGCCGTGACATGGAGATGGTCGGGCAGTTGGAACCAGACAGCTCGCGGGAGCCTTGCCCCGGTGTGACGCCCGAGGCGCCGGCGTGGCCGCAAGGCGGCGGACGCCGAAGAGCCGACGGTCGCGGATGGCGTCCCGCCACGTGGTGTAGGGGATCAAGACACCGGAATCCGCAGGCCAGGGGCGCCGACCATGCCCGATCAGATGTCCAACTCGCCTT
>NZ_JBEZLR010000259.1:0-1389 GCF_040652275.1 Streptomyces sp. NPDC048275 | reverse complement strand
CCAGTTGCTCGCGGTCGATCAGCGCGGCGAGGGCCTGGCGTACGAGGCGGTCGTGCAGCGCCGAGCCCCCGCGGACGTTGAGGACGAGGTTGCGGCGGCATGAAGCAGGTGGAAACGACCCCTAAATCCGAGCTCTGAGCAACAGCTTGACGGGGCCGTCGATGCTGAGCTTTCGAGCCGTGAACGCCCCTGTAGCGCGGGTGTGTTGCCGATTTCATGGGTGTGTACCCGACTGATTATGATCTTGGTCATGACTGTGCAGAACGCTGACAGAACCCTTTCCCGTAAACAGCGACTTCAGGAGAAGCAGCGCCGCCAGTTGGCGGTGGCCGACACCGTGGACAAGGCCGAGGCCAAGGTCCGCAAGGCAGAGGTCGAACTGGCCGTAGCTGTCACCGAGGCAGTGCAGGTGTTCGGCGACGAGCAGTCCGCCTCCGAGGGGCTCGATATGCCGGTCGAAGCCATTCGGCGCTTCCTTGGCATGGCGCAGGGCGAAGCGGCCAGTGGCGACAACGTTGCCGAGGTCGCCGGCAAGTCCTGAGCCCGGCGTTCGTGGCGAGCCGTGGTACGAGATCGTTGTCGACGATCCGTATCGCCGCAGGGAACGCTACCCGGAACGGGTCAGCCGCTGCCCCGGCAAGCTGTCTCCGGGAGAGACCAGACAGCCACCGGCAGCGCGGCGGCGAAGAACCGGCGTCCGGGGAGCCTCTCGCCCGCTCCTACGAGTTCACCGCTGCCGCACCCCAACTTGCCTGCTACGACGGGCTCCCACGCCGGCGCGCACGTGACCTCAGTATTTCGCCTCCTGTTGTGCGCTGGGAGGCTGACCATTCGGGAGTGCGGTCCCCGCACCGGAGAGGCAGACGAAGTACGGGGGCAGGCCATCACGGCGCTGGAGGCCGTGGCCGATCCGCAGCGGGCGGCCGGCCACGGCTGGGCGCTGGACTGAGGCCTCCGCCCGGTCAAGCAGCGCGTGCCTCGCAGCTCGGCTCGGCCGGCGACACCACCGCAGTCGGCGCCGCCCATCTGCGTGATGCTGCCGAGCGGCTCATTGCGGCGGGCCAGTGGCAGCCCGGATACCCGGGCATCGTCAAGCGGGAAGCGGCGTTGGACGGCCCGTCGACCGCTCCCACCCCCACCCCTTTTCGCGATACAGGCACATCAAGCACACGCCGTGATCACAATCGGTATGCTCCAATCGCAGCGCGACGGTGAACCTCAAGGGCTACGTTGTCAAGGACGCTGTGGGCAACAAGTTCACCTTCACCGCCCACAAGCTCGAGCCCGGCGACTCCGTGAAGCTGCGCGGTGGCCGCGGCACCGACTCCGACGTCGGCAACGTCGTCTACCGCCAGAACTGCAACTTCATCTGGAACAACGACAAGGACA
>NZ_JBEZLR010000258.1:0-1403 GCF_040652275.1 Streptomyces sp. NPDC048275 | reverse complement strand
GGGCGTGAGCGTTGCACGCGTAGGTAGTGGCGTGCCCGGTCGGCGAGTTCGGCGCACTCCGGCTCGGTGCGCCCCACGATGTCGGCGACCGTACCTGGGGGCATGCCGGCGTTCTTGAGCACGAACGCCGCCCGCTCGGCCGGCGACAGGGAGTCCAGAGCGTTCAGCAGTACCCGGCTGACCTCCTCCCCCAGCCTGACAGCAGGACGTTCAGGCTCCTGCCCCTCAGCAGCCCTTGCTGCGCGGCGGGCGTCATCAGCCCGGTCGGGCAGAGCGAGGCGGCCCAGACAGATCCCGCCCGCGGTCTTCGCAAGCCAGGAGCGGGGCACCGTGGCCTGTCGGCGCGCCGCGTCGGACAGCCCGTACCACCGACGGTAGGTCTCATCGACAACACTCTCCGCCTCACCCGGGCTGCCCAGCATCCAGTAGGCGACATCCAGCAGATACCGACGCTCATCAAGTAACTCCGCGATGGGCACCGCGTCAGCATGGTCCATACGGCATCCTCCCTCTCGCACGGCACCCGACAACGCGGCCGCCGCACCAGTCATCCAGGTAACAGGTCCGTGCACGGTGGGACACCAGTGTTCCCTCTTTGACCCCAACGCATGTATTCAGTGACCCGTCCGGTAAGAGGAGACGTCGTAACAGTTACCCACTGTCAGCCTTGCCCTCTTTTTCTGTTGGCTCGTCAGCTAGACCAAAGACCGGCAGATGTTGTGACACGACCGCGTCTCGGCGTTCGGACCGCAAAGCGCCGCTGTCGTCCTGTTGTGCAGTGCCATCGCCCGTGTGGGGGCCGGGTGTTCACCGCGCGTCGGTCAACTTGGCTGCACGGGCGGGGACCAGTCACGGAACACGGCGGCCTGCCCTCGGCTGGTTCCCGCGGGCTCGAAGAGGTCCCACATCGTCACGTCCTTGATCCAGAATTCTTCGCCGTTCTTGGTCCTGCGCAGCCCGGTGTAGCCGTCGGCGAAGCCGTGTTCGTGCACGGAGCGGACGAAGGCGTCTCGGTCGTCCTGGCGTTGGGAGGAGGCAGACAGCCGCGACGGCATGTCGGTGAACTCTTCCCACGAATAGCCGAAGCGCTGCTGGGCCGTGCGGTTGGCGTAGAAGTACGTCGGGTCGGGGCCCGTGCCGTGGGCCAGCAGTCCAAAGGGCGCGTCGGTGTAGAGCCAACGCGCCGCTTCATCCAGCGATACACAGCGCGGTGAGCACAAGGGGCGGCCGGTAAGGGCCAGATGACTGCTCAGCAGCAGTTCGGCCGCCTACGGCGGGAACGGTGCCCAAGAAGCTGTCGGCCATGATGCTTACGCCTCGTCGTTGACCCATGACATGAGCTTGCGGAGCTCCTTGCCGGTGGTCTCCAGCAGGGACTCGGCGTCCTGCTGCTTGTACTCGTT
>NZ_JBEZLR010000257.1:0-1415 GCF_040652275.1 Streptomyces sp. NPDC048275 | reverse complement strand
GGCGAGTTGGACATCTGATCGGGCATGGTCGGCGCCCCTGGCCTGCGGATTCCGGTGTCTTGATCCCCTACACCACGTGGCGGGACGCCATCTCAGAGGACCCACAAGGACCCCTGCCGCTCCAGCGATACACCTCTCCCCTGAGAGCCGTAATGGCGGGCCAACCCTGTCCAGTCCCACCTGCAGGACCATGCCGCGCGGAACATAGCAGCACATCCCCGGTTAGCCAAACCGGGGATTCGCAGCACCATTGTTGTTGTTCGCGCTGGCACTTGGCGGTGGCGGGCGCGGAAAACAGGCTTCGCACGCCTTCTTATGAGACTTAACCGGCCTCAAGCACGTGGGCCGACCGGATCGAATCGAGGCAATTTCGTGCCAAAAGAGCAGGACAGCATTGATGACACCTCCGGGACGGGATCCAGGCCGCGGAGGAACCGCCTCGCCGAGCCAATACTGATGGACACTTCAGAGCTGGCCGTCATGCTAAATATGTCCGAGAGCTGGATATACAGGGAAGCCGCTAAATTGGGACTCAAGGGCTACAAGCTCGGACGAGGGCGGAGCGCAAAGGTCCAATACAAGCGATCCGATGTATTCAAATGGCTAGAACAGCAGAAGATCCACTAGGCACCCGGCGCCGACTTTATAGTCGACCACGCGACTATGGCGGACACCAAAAAGGACTTCCGCTGTGTAGCTCTACCGGGCAGCCGGCCGAATTCAGCAACCCGTACGGCAACCGTCACGACAGCGGCAAAGGGGCACGGTAGGGCAGTCGGCACACGGCCAAACGACGACTCAAGGAGCAAGGTCCAGAAGAAGTTCAGACCGAGTTTCGCCGCCACGCCTTCGTAGACGTCATATGTCAGTCCGTAGGTTGCCGCAGGGGCGTGTCAGAGTTTGAAGCTGATGGCCACCCGGGTATCCACCTGCAGGGAGGGACATAGGTGCCGCAGTTTGTTGGTTCCGACTCGCTGGGCTCGCTTGATCTTCATGGTCTCGTGGTTGTTGACCGGCTGACTTTTGTCATCCGTTCCTCGTGCACGCTGCCCAGCCTCGCCGCGGGACGTCTCCGCGGTTCCTGGCGCAGCCACCGCTGTACCCGATGAGCCGTATCGGCTCAAACGCATGGATGGCAACTATTCGCCCGTGGAGCTCGCCATCCGGCGTGGTTTGGGCATGTGAATCTGCAGGGCGGTGGCGACGCGTGGGGGAGGCTGCCTGTCGGCCTTCCCCACACCGGCGTCCGACCCAAGCCGTATGCCGCAGCTGCCGCCCGGTTGGGCTTGAGGCCAGCACGCACGGTCACGTCCCCTGTGATGCAACGCCGTTGCGTTAGCCGTCAGGCCCGGCGTCAATGTCTCCGTCCTTGACCATCTTGAAGCCCAGTGTGTACGTCTGCACGGTGCGCGGAT
>NZ_JBEZLR010000256.1:0-1442 GCF_040652275.1 Streptomyces sp. NPDC048275 | reverse complement strand
CAATGCCGTTGCTTGAGGTTGTCAAGCAGTTCGTGACGCCGGGGCGGCGTAGTCGTTGGGCCGGGCATGCATCCTTGGGTGGGGTTGTCTGATCACGTGCGGCTGGGTGTGGTGACTCGGTGGGTGACGCCGGAGCTGGTCGCCGAGGTGCTGGAGGACTGCGGGGTCCGGGACAAGAAGCCCGGTGCGCTGCCAGCGGGGTTCATGGTCTACTTCACCTTGGCCCTGGCGCTGTTCCAGCAGGATTCCTATGACGATGTCGCCGAGCAACTGGTCGGCAACATCCCGGAGTTGAGTGCCAGCATCCCGAACAAGTCGTCGTTCACGCGGGCGCGCAGACGTCTGGGGCCACAGGTTTTGGAGTCCCTGTTCCGCGAGCTGGCCGGCCCTCTGGCGCCGATCGACCCGGAGGGCTCCTTCTACCGTGGGATGCGGCTGGCCGCGGTCGACGGGTTCGTGCTGGATGCGCCGGACACGAAGGCGAACCGGGCCGCGTTCGGCGGGCCGACAAAGAACGACTGGCCGGCTGGGTTCCCTCAGGTGAGGGTGGTGACGCTGACCGAGTGCGGCACGCACGCCCAGATCGACGCGGCCGTGGGTGGATTCAACGGCGGGGAAAGGGAGTTGGCGATCGATCTGGCGCCCTCCGCGAGCAGAATGCTCGTCATCATGGACCGGGGCTTCCCCGGGGTCGAGTTGTGGAAGGCCTATCTCGGGGCCGGAGCCCACCTGCTGATCCGGGCCCGGTCACCGGTGGCGCACCGGCCGGTCGAGTATCTGCCCGACGGGACCTATACGGCGAGGATGAGCCTGGCCGGCCAACGGGCCTCGCATCCGGGCGGAGTGACCGTGCGGGTGATCGAGTACCGCGTTGACGGCGGCGAGGTGGTCAGGCTGCTGACCGATCTGCTGGACCAGACCGCGTATCCGGCGGCGGAGCTGGCCCGGCTCTACCACGCCAGGTGGGAGGCGGAGTCGGCGTTCCGGCAGATCAAGACCTTCCAGCGCGGGCCGGCCGAGGTCCTGCGCTCAGCGGACCCGGAGCTGGTGCGGCAGGAGGTCTGGGCACACCTGGTCGTGCACCACTGCCTCACACGAGTCATCATGCGTCTGGCCGACGACAACGGTATCGATCCCGACCGGATCTCGTTCGTCAAGGTCCTCAAGCACACACGGCGCAGTGTGGTCCGGCAGTGCGCGGACACACCGAAGAAGATCAAGAAGTTCCTGGCAGTGCTGGCGGCGAAGGTGCACCGAAAGCTCGACAACGGCGTCAGACGTCTGCGTGAGGCGGACCGACACCTCAAGCGGCCGGACTCGAAGTACTCCTCGAAACTCTCCTATCGGATCAACACTCGAGACCGGCAGCCGACACGGCACGTCACACCCAAGGTCATCACCCTGCAACCAGCGATAGTTCACTGAGTCAAGCAACGGCATTG
>NZ_JBEZLR010000255.1:0-1505 GCF_040652275.1 Streptomyces sp. NPDC048275 | reverse complement strand
ACTATAATTCACCCAGAATAATATATGTATGACTATATGTGAAATGAGGATGAACAGTGTATGAAATTCCAAATAGACGCAGTAGCAACGTTAGGAAGCATATTAAAGGCGTTGCGAACAGAAGGCGTGAAAATAGGTGATGTTGCAAAAGCAATTCCTAACATTAGTGAAAAGCCTTTGCGAAATGCAATAAAAGAAGCTGGATATGCATTTAGTAATAAATCGCCAAAAGGGTGGCATTATGTTGGTAGTGATGTAGAGCCTATAGATAGAAGTATATTCGACTATGTGAAATCTAATTCATCTAATGTGAAACGCACTTCACAAGAGATTCACACAGAATTCATTCCCGGTAATACTGAATTCACAAGTAGTAATAAAAAGGTGAGCAATGATAATACAGAGTTCATACAGAGTTCACCTGTTGTTCACCCACAGTTTACGAAGGATGAAGTATCTATGCTCATGGAAATGCTTTACGAGTGGCAACAAAAGAAAGCAGAAGAACAACAAGGGAAAATTAATGTATCCAATCAGGTTCACGAAAGGATCAAGCAGCTACCAAAAGATGATAAAACACGGAAAACTATTGTTATTGATAAAAATATAGGAGATTGTTTAGATAAATATTGCGAAGCCGAGAGAGTGAATAAATCAGATGTATTACATTTAGCTTTATTAGATTTCTTTAAAAATAATTAGCCCTATACTGTTAACAAAAAGCTTAAGTTTTTTCGTATACCTATTAGTTGAAAAAGATTCCAATTTCGTTTATTATGAAATTATCATGATATCTCCTCAGATATCACTTTTAATAATTTAAAAACAAATAGAGATAGAAAGAAGGGCTTTGCTGTGCGTATTATTCTTGATGCGATCGGTGGAAGCCAGAGCGTAAAAAGTTGGGTAGAAATAACAAAAGTATCTGAACCACCAGTCTACAAACGATTCAGATACGATTTAGATTACCTTGAATTGTTTGGCGAACAATTACAAAAAGGTTTTTGTAAAGAAACCGAAACAATAAAGAGACTAAAAGATACAGACGACATTTGGCAACTAAGAGTAAATGATTATCGAATTTTTTATTTTTACTCAGACAACGAAACAATCGTCATGCTTAATTGGTTCAGAAAGAAAACAAAAAAAACGCCAAAAAAAGAAATTCAAAAAGCAGAAATGCTAAAATTAAAAATCCAACAAAAATACGCTTTGGTTTAAACCACAATTATTCCAATTTCCCAGCTATACAGCTGGGGACATTCGGGATAAATCGAATCAAAACACGGCAAATAATAACCCAAAGAACACATTTTACTTAGACTAAATTTAGTCAAAACAACACATTCTGAAAAGAACTAAGGAGGGTAAAAAATGAAAAAAACAAAAAAATATTTTTGGATCAAATAGTTAAATTCAAAACTATTTCACCTTACAGACAATGTAAAATTAAATTATTGATTTAAAGTTAGGCATAAAATAATTAAATACTATTAGTAGTTAAA
>NZ_JBEZLR010000254.1:0-1510 GCF_040652275.1 Streptomyces sp. NPDC048275 | reverse complement strand
ATCATCCGTCAGGACCACTTCGACCGTCGGCCGACCCATACGCGCCATGAGCCCAGCATACTTCTACGGCTTTCCTAAGACTCAGGACACTAGGACCTGTCCGGGACGGGGGCCAGGAACTCCTCGGGGAGGGTGCCCCCGTCCCCCTTGGCGTACCAGCGCTGGAACCGCAGGCAGTGGGCGGCCTCGCAGCGCCAGTAGTCATCCACGTAGTCCGCCTGCGTGATCACCTTGACCGCCGCCTTCTCGGGGGGTTCCAGCAGGCGGAAGTTCTGCATCGTGCCGCAGTTGAGGCAGTCCAAGTACTTGCTCACGAGCACCTCCGCACCGGACGGATGTCTTGGACCCGCGATCCTAAGCCCGCGGGAGGTACCGGCACGAGCCATTCCGCTCTTCGCCGACCCGCCCGCGCGAGCACGCCTTGACCTGGATACTGCGGGGTCATGAGTACGACGACGAGCACGACCGACGCCATGAGCCCCGCACCTCTGGCGGGCACGACCCTGCTGCTGGCCCGGCACGGCCAGACCGTCTGGCACGCCGAGAACCGCTACGCGGGAGTGAGTGACGTCCCCCTCACGGATGAGGGCCGGGCCCAGGCGGAGGCCCTCGGCCGGTGGATCGCCGCCCACCCCGTGGACGCCGTCTGGACGTCGACGCTCTCCCGCGCCGTCGCCACCGCCGAACCCGCCTGCCGCGCCCTCGGTCTCACCGCGCATCGCGAACCCGCCCTGCGTGAATGCGACTTCGGCGTCGTGGAGGGCCGCACCCTCGCCGAGTTCGAGGCCGAGAACCCGGCGCGGGCGAAGGCGTTCCGGACCTGCCCGGTGTCGTACCCCTTCCCGGAGGCGGAGGACCCCCGGACCGCCGCGGCCCGCGGCGCCGCCGTGCTGCGCCGCATCGCGAGCGCCCACCCCGGCAAACGCGTCCTGGTCGTCGCCCACAACACGCTGCTCCGGCTGGTGCTGTGCTCCCTGCTGTCCATCCCGCTGGGCGAGTACCGCCGGGTGCTCCCGCGGCTGGGCAACGCGGCGGTCACCGAACTCCGGCTGGCCGACGGGACCGCGGCCTTGCTGTCCCTCAACGTGCCGTGCGGGTGAGCGGCTTCAGGGCCGCCGCACCGCACAGCCTCCACCGAGCGGTGGACCCCGGGGAGGGGGAAAGCCCCCGCGAGTCACGTCCTCGCGGGGGCTCCCGTTTCTCCGCCTGCCGCGTGAAGGGTGAGAAGACGATCACGAGCAGGACGTTTCATACCTCCCTCAGGGGGCGTGCGGCAACACATCCGCGCGGGACTTCGCTCTGGCGTAGCGGCGGCAGGAGAGGGCGCTCGGGTGGGCACGGCAGGCCCTCTCCCCTCTCTTATTGCGAACATGTCGCAACTGCACGGTAGCAACAAAAAGGCCCTCGCGTGGGGGCTTGAGTTCTAGTGGTCGTTGCAACACCCCAGCTCAGGGGATGCAATGGACTTCGAGATACGCAAGGACCGGGGGCCGCAGGGGCGAAGGAAGCT
>NZ_JBEZLR010000253.1:0-1531 GCF_040652275.1 Streptomyces sp. NPDC048275 | reverse complement strand
GCAACGCCGTTGCGTTAGCCGTCAGGCCCGGCGTCAATGTCTCCGTCCTTGACCATCTTGAAGCCCAGTGTGTACGTCTGCACGGTGCGCGGATGCTGGTCCCGCTGGAACTGGTACTTGCTGGATGTCTTGCGGTAGCGGGCCTTCAGCCGCTGGCGGCGCTGTTCGGGGAGGAGGTTGGCCAGCACGGCCCGGCCGATGGCCCCGATCAGCGAGTCCGTACTGCCCCGGGCAGGTCCCGGGGCGACGATGATCTGGTCTGCGGCGGCCTGGAACAGAATGGTGAAGCTCACCCGCTGAACGGACAGTCCCGGCGTGGCCGTCGTGACGTCGCCGGCCATGCGGACCAGCGCCTGGTAGACCGTCAGCAGCGCGAAGATCTCTTGCTCAAGACCGGGGACGCTGCGTGAACGCAGCACACGCCCGTCCAAGATCGTGGACTTCAGCGAGAAGAAGCAGGTCTCCGCCTGCCAGCGTCGGTGGTAGAGCCGCAGCAGGTCGTTCGCGGGGTGGCTGTCGGCATCCAGCAGATTGGTCAGCAGCCGCCACAGCTCCGTGCGCCGCGTACCGTCGGCGAGGACGACGGTGAGCCACGCCTCGACCACCCGCACCTCTACCCGCTGCCCGTTCGCACGGGCACGGTAGCGGCGCGGCAGGACCGCGGTGAGGTAGGAGCCGTCGGGCAGCGGGCGGCGCACCGTCGGACGCCGCTTGCGAGTGGAGCGCAGCACGAAACCGGCCCCGGTGTCCTGCACGGCCTGTAGGAAATCGAACGCGTCGTAGTAGGCGTCGGCCAGTAAGAGCATCGATGCATCCAGATGCCCCAGCAGACGGCGGGCGTAGGCGAGTTCGCCGACGTCGTCGGGTCCGAAGACCGCGCCCACCAGAGCCCGTGTGCCGCACTCCACGAGGGCCACCATGCGCACCAGCGGGTAGCCGAACGCACGGACCCTACCGATGTGCTTGCGAAAGTGCCAGGTCACCGCTTCCTCGTCCGGAGCGGACAGGGTGGTGCCGTCCACGGCGACCAGGCGCAGGCCCTGGTAGAAGGCGCAGGACTGGCGGTGATCAGCCACGGGGCCGGCCAGAATCCAGAACAGGTGGCGCAGCGGTCCGCTTCCCAGCCGGCGCCGGGCACGCGCCAGCGACGAGGCGCACGGGCGAGCCACGGGCACGCTGCCCAGCCCCGCCGTGAGCTTGGCCCATACCGCCTGGTAGGAGGATCGCTCGAAGAAGGCGAGGGCCAGCACGAAGTACACCACGACACGCGCCGGGAGCAGCCGCAGCCGCTGCTGTCGGACACCGGTGTCCTGAAGGACCGCGTCGACCAACTCGGGGTCGATGATCTCGGTCAACTCGCCCAGATGGCCAGGCGCGTACACGTCCAGGGCTGTCGCGCCAGACCTGACGCTGACAGAATTCTGCGGCAACGGGACCTCCGGGACACTCGCAATGGCTTCGACACCATGCGAATTACCAGAGGTCCCGCCCTCTTGACAGGGCGCACACATCCTTAACGCACTGGCGTTGC
>NZ_JBEZLR010000252.1:0-1538 GCF_040652275.1 Streptomyces sp. NPDC048275 | reverse complement strand
CTGCGGCTGGTCAGCAGCAGCCGGCGGGCGCCGTACCCGGTCACCAGGTGCCGGGCCACGAGCCGGCCCAGGGTGCCGGTCGCGCCCGTGATCAGCACCGTTCCGTCGAGCGGTGCGACAGGCGTGGACGGCGCCTCGACCCGCGTCAGCCGCGGCACATACACCGCCCCGTCCCGGACGGCCACCCGTGGCTCGTCCGCGTCGAGCAGCGCGCCCACCCATACGGCCGGATCGTCGGTGCCGGCATCGGTGTCGGCGAGCGCGAACCGGTCCGGGTTCTCGGTGATCGCGCTGCCGACCAGGCCCCACAGCCCGGCCGTGGCCAGGGCGTCCACCCCCTCCTGCGGCCGCACGGCGACCGCACGGCGGGTGACCACCACCAGCCGGGACTCGGCGAAGCGGTCGTCGGCGAGCCAGGCCCGCAGGATTTCGAGGACCCCGGTCGCGGACTGCCGCACGCCCGTCACCGGGCCGCCGCCGTCCTCCTCGACGCGGAGCAGGACCAGTTCGGGTACGGGGGTCAGGGCCGCGAGCGCCTCAAGGCCGGGGTAGGTGTCCGAGCCGAGCACCGCCCACCGCTCAGGCTTTGCCGCTGCGGCCGTGACGGTGTCCCAGCCCACGGCGAACAGCGGATCCTCGCTTCGCCCGCCGAGCGCGGCCAGCTGCTCCGGTTCGACGCGCCGCGAGGTCAGGGACCCGATCGTGGCGACCGGAGCACCGGCCGGGTCGGTCAGGACCAGCGTCACGCTGTCCGGTCCCGCCGCGGCCAGCCGGACCTGCACCGAGGCCGCCCCGGTAGCGTGCAGTCGCACGCCGGACCAGGAGAACGGCAGCCGCACGCCATCGCTCTCCCCGGCCAGGCCCATGGTGTGCAGGGCCGCGTCCAGCAGCGCCGGATGGACCCCGTACCCCGACACATCGGTGTCCTCGGGCAGCGAGATCTCCGCGTACAGGCCGTCCCCGTCGCGCCAGGCGGCGATGAGCCCCTGGAACAGCGGCCCGTACTCGTAACCGGCCGCGGCCAGATCGGCGTACAGACTGTCCACGGGAACCCGCTCGGCGTGTGCGGGCCGCCCGGCCGGCGGCGCCGGGTCTTCGGAGCAGACCGTGACGGCACCGGCCGCGTGCCGGGTCCACGGCTCGTCCTCCCCGCCGGCCCGCGAGTGCACGCCGACCCGGCGCAGCCCCTGTTCGTCCGGCGCGCCGACCGTCACCTGGATCTGCACGCTGCCGCTGTCCGGTACGACCAGCGGGCCCTCCAGGGTCAGCTCGTCGATCGTGTCGCAGCCGACGCTGTCGGCCGCGTGCAGCACCAGCTCGACCAGCGCGGCACCCGGCAGCAGCACCGTCCCCAGCACTGCGTGGTCGGCCAGCCAGGGCTGGGACTGCAACGAGATCCGCCCGGTGAACACGCAGCCGTCCCCGTCGGCCAGCTCCACGGCTGCACCGAGCAGGGGGTGCGCGGAACGGGTCAGGCCGAGGCTGGTGGCGTCGCCGGTGCCTGCGGGGGCGTCGAGCCAGTAGCGCTCGTGTTGGAA
>NZ_JBEZLR010000251.1:0-1545 GCF_040652275.1 Streptomyces sp. NPDC048275 | reverse complement strand
GTGTCCACGCCGACCATGCCACGGGCGCGTGCCGCGTCCAGCGGCACGGTCTTGACCACCGGGCGTGTCCAGGAGGCTGTCAGGTACCAGCGCCCGCGTGCCACGTCGAGGTGGATGCGGTACGCCACGGCCCGGTTCGCCTCGATGCGGTCGCGCCACTCGGCGCCGCGATGCTGGAACGCCACCTTGGAGGCGAGGACGTACCGGCCGTGCTTACTGTTGGCCAGGTGAGCGAGCGGGGCGGGCAACTTGATGGATACTTCGCCGTCCGGGGTGACGCGGATCGTCTCGTTCCCGAACCGCTTCCCCGACTCGCCGTCAGCGGCGAGGAACCAGCGCTCGGCTTCCCACCTCTCACGCCACCGCTGTTCGGTGAGCTGCGCGGCCTGAAGGTTGTGCCGGTTACCCAGGAGGTTTTGGCCGCCGCGCACGACGTGCACGACACCGTCCTCACGCTCGGCGCGAGCAACATCGAGACGGTGCTCCAGGGCCGCCAGGCGCCGGGACTTGTGGAACCACTCGCCCTCGGAGCGGTAGCCGCCCGGCGCCCGTCTGGTGCCCTTCTCACCGATCGGCTGGGACAGCCGGTGCATCAGCGTCCGCACACCGGCCTCAAGGTTGTGGATGTGCGCGAGCTGACAGCGCCGCGAGAGTGCCCACTGATCGTGGGTGGCCTTCGTGATCGACCCGGCCCAGCGGGAGGACGACTCCGCGGTCAGACCCTGTTTACGGGTCGCCCACGTGTCGCTGTTGTGTTCCAGACCATCTCGGCAGCGCGTCTTGAGATCCTGCGATGCCAGCCGTCCCAGGTGCTCGCCGATCAGGCGCAACACCTTGTCGTCCTCGACGGTAAGGCCCTTGAGACGGTCGCGTATCGCGACACCGGACGGGCCGAGAGAAACGAACGGGTCGTCGATCGGCCGGAGCTGCTTCTTCTTCGCCTCAGCCATGCTCGGCCGCCTCAAAGGCCTTGCGGGCGCGGTTCTTCGCCGACCGGCGTCCATACAGGCGGGCGCAGAACGAGGTCAGCACCTCCACCATGTCGCGCACCAGGTCGTCATCGACCTCGCCGTCATCCAGCACCACCAGGCGGCGCCCGCTGGCGGACAGCGCGGCCTCGACCAGTTCGACATTCATCCGGCCGAGCCGGTCCTTGTGCTCCACCACCACCGTGGTCACAGCGGGGTCTGCCAGCAGTCGACGGGCCTTGGTCCGCCCGCCGTTCATCCCGGAGGCGATCTCCGACTCGATCCGCACCACCCGGTGCCCGGCCTTCGCAGCCCACTCCGACAAGCGTGCGGTCTGCCGCTCCAGGTCGGCTTTCTGGTCGTGCGAGGAGACACGGGCATACAGACCCACACCACCGGTCACGGGCGGTGAGGTGTTCGCGTCGATGTTCACCAGGATCGTGCGCGGTCCCACCCGTTCCGCAGGGACCGGCAACGTGCCTTCACGGAACCAGCGGTACGCAGTACGCGGGGCGATCCCCTGCGCGCGAGCCCATTCCGTCAGGTTCATGCACCTGATCATACATCACTCATGACA
>NZ_JBEZLR010000250.1:0-1562 GCF_040652275.1 Streptomyces sp. NPDC048275 | reverse complement strand
ATACCCGTTGACTATCCACAGCCAGCCCGGGCGTGTCGCTGTGCACATGTGGAAAGAGATCACCGAACTGCTTATCTACGTGGCATTGCCCCACAGGGCTCAGCGGTCTCACCCGTGCTGGCGAACCTGTTCATGCACTATGCGTTCGACACGTGGCTGACGCGGAAGTGGCCAGGCATCACGTTCGAGCGCTATGCCGACGACGCGGTCGTGCACTGCGTGTCGGAGCGTCAGGCCCGCGACGTGCTGGCCACGCTGATGGACAGGATGGAGGAGGTCGGGCTGCGATTGCACCCCGACAAGACCAAGATCGTGTACTGCCTGGACGGGAAGCGCCGACGGCCCTTCGGGCAGGCGGAGTTCACCTTCCTGGGGTACACGTTTCGCGCACGCGAAAGCCGGAACAAGCACGGACGGCGGTCCACGTCATTCGAGCCGGCGATCAGCAAGGAAGCTCTGAAGAGGATCAGCGCGGAAGTCCGCAGTTGGCGGCTCCATACCCGGTCCGACCTCTCCTTCGTGGAACTCGCGCGACGGATCAATCCGATTGTGCGGGGCTGGATGCAGTACTTCGGCCGGTTCTACCGGTCAGCACTGACTCCCCTCTTGATGCGCATCAATGCCTACTTGGTGCGGTGGATCCGCCAGAAATACAAGAAGCTCGCGGCGCTGAGGAAAGCGCTCCAGAAGATGTGGGAGATCGCCGATCGATACCCCCGCATGTTTGCGCACTGGAGGTGGACCACGGTTGCGTCCGTGGCCTGGTGATCAGAGTGGCAAGAGCCGTGTAACGGGAGACTGTTACGCACGGATTCTGTGAGAGCCGGGGGGTGAGATTCCCCCCGGCTACTCGGCAGACCGTCGTGGTGAGCGTCGGAGGAAAAGGCGTCCTTGAGAGGGCGTCAGGTGGGGATCGGGAAGGCGAGCGCGAGCGAACCACTGCTGATGCGTCGAAATGCTTGGACGACATCGAAACCGGGGCTTGAAGGCTCCCCGGGATGAGCCTGGCGGGTGTCCGCTTCCTGGCCAGGTGGTGTCCGGCGTGAAGGTGGCGCGAGCCCGATCTGCGGGATCTGTGCGGAACAGGAGAAGGCGTACGCCCATGCCAGGCGTGCGCCGGCGGACCGGCTCGTAGTAGCGGTGAAGCCCCTGTAATGGGGGTGGAGCGAAGGGGCCGGGTCGTTCGTGGCTTGTTCATTCGATCAACCGGAAGTACTCCGGGAGGAATTGGCGTGGATGAGTTGAAGGCACCGGTCAAGCCGTTCGGTATTCCGAAGCTGCTGGTGATGGAGGCTTGGGAGAAGGTCAGGGCGAACAAGGGCGCGCCGGGCGTGGACGCGGTGGCCATCGAGGAGTTCGAGGAAGATCTGCGGGGAAACCTGTACAAGATCTGGAACCGGATGTCCTCAGGCTGCTACTTTCCGCCGCCGGTGCGCATGGTGGAGATCCCGAAGCCGCAGGGCGGCATCAGCCTCGATTCGTCAGCGGTCTGATCGGTCTCGCTGATTCGGCGCCTTGCCCCGGTTTGTCCGACTGGTCGGTATAGGGGCCTTCGCATGCGC
>NZ_JBEZLR010000249.1:0-1656 GCF_040652275.1 Streptomyces sp. NPDC048275 | reverse complement strand
ATCAACACTCGAGACCGGCAGCCGACACGGCACGTCACACCCAAGGTCATCACCCTGCAACCAGCGATAGTTCACTGAGTCAAGCAACGGCATTGGGTGCCCGGCGGAAAGTGGCAGACCGTGATCGCCAGCCCCCTTTCGGCGGCGAGCGCTGCCAGTTCCGCTTTCCAGGCGCGGTAGCGGTAGCTGTTGGAGCCGCCCGCGTCCGCGGTGATCAGCAGCCGGGTGGCGGCCGGGTAGTCGAGCTGACCGCGGGCTTGCCACCAGCGGCGGATCGTGGCCACGGCGAAGGCAGAGGTGTTGTGATCGACTCCGACGCTGACCCACCCGGTGTCAGCGGCCAGGTCGTAGACGCCGTAGGGGATTGCGGTCTCGCCCCTGGGCCCGGTGAAGAAGCTGTGATCCTCGACTTGGACCGGCTCGCCCTTGGGCCGCCACTCGCGTCCAGCGTTCGGTAACTGTCCGAGCATCTCCTTCTTCTTGGCGTCGACACTGATCACCGGCTCGCCCGCGGCCTGGAACTGCTTGACCTGATCGTTGATGTAGTGGAACTGCGCGTCCCGATCCGGATGCTGGTCTCCTTCCAGCGTTTTAGCGTTCGCCTGCAGGCTGAAGCCGTTCTCCCGCAGAAGCCGGCCGACGGTCACCGGCGAGACACGGTGCCCTCGCCTCGTGAGCTCCGCCGCGAGACGCCGCAGTGACTTCGTCGTCCAGCGCAGCGGCGACATCGGATCGCCGCGCTCATCCGGCTCGACCAGACTCAACAGGGCGGGCAGCAGCCCCGGATCCAGCTCGGTCGCGGTCTTGCGCCCGCCGCCCGGCCTGCGGATCCGACCTTCCTCCAGGGACTCGCCGCCCGCCTCCAACTCGAAGACACCCTTGCGTACGGTGCTCTCGCTCGCGCCGGCGATCCTGGCCACGGCCCGCACCCCGCCGTGGCCCAGCAATCTCGCCTCAGTCGCGAGCGCAAGTCGACGCTGCCGCTCGTTCAGGTGGGGCAGCAACACCTCGAACCGAACGGCGAGTTGATCCAGCACTGCGTCCTTGATTGCCATACCAGGTCAACGAGGCGGGACTCAGGAAGCAAGACCTTGTTCGCGTACAGGTCCATTTCCTGCGCAATGTCTTTGGGGTGATCCCGAAGGACTCCGCCAAAATGGTGGCCGCAACCATCCGCACGATCTTCGCTCAGCCCACCGCCGAGGCCGTCCGCGCCCAGCTCGACACCGTGGCTGACATGCTCGGACGGCAGTTTCCCAAGGTCAGGGAGATGCTCCTGGAAGCCAAGACCGACCTGACCGCCTTCGCGGACTTCCCCGAGCGACATTGGAAGAAGATCCAGTCGACCAACCCCCTGGAGCGGGTCAACCGGGAGATCAAGCGCCGCGTCGACGTCGTCCAGATCTTCCCCAACTCCAAGGCCCTCGAACGCCTCACCACCGCCGTGCTCGTCGAGATGCACGACGAATGGATCGCTTTCCCCCGCCGCTACCTCCCCGAAGGCAGCATGGACAAGATCTACCCACCCCAAGATCAACCCAACGCGGTTACACCACTACAGGGCAACGCCAGTGCGTTAAGGATGTGTGCGCCCTGTCAAGAGGGCGGGACCTCTGGTAATTCGCATGGTGTCGAAGCCATTGCGAGTGTCCCGGA
>NZ_JBEZLR010000248.1:0-1687 GCF_040652275.1 Streptomyces sp. NPDC048275 | reverse complement strand
CTACGTATTATGCTATACTCTTCAAGCCTTTCGGCTATCGACTCCATTTTACTGATACATTGTTCTTTCTGAAGGAGAAGCTCTTGAAACCGTTTAGCATATACACGAACTTGATCACAAACCACATCTGTTGAAGACGCGGCGGGGTAAGATTGCTTTGCGGCCTCTATTAATTCAACAGCTTTTTCTTCTGCTTTGTTTACTGCCATTCGTTTATTTGTGTTTGCGAGTATTCGATTTTTAATGATTGTTTTTGAATGATTCAAGACTAGATCTGGATGAGGGTATAATTGTACTACGTTTAGGAACAGTTCAGACTTGGTCGTGAAGATATTCTCGAGTTCAGGAAATGTTTCCTGGACGACCTTATGCAATCGACTGCGGGTGACGCTCAATTCATCATCCAATTCGCTGTAGTGTCTCGATAATCGTTTTAACTGACGGTAAACATCATTGGAATCTGTTTCAATCCGTCTTTCGTGCGTAAAGTGTGTGAGTGCCAATCGATGTGCATCACTTCGGTCCGTTTTGTGAATCCGTAAGGAATCACATTGGAGTTTTGCTTCCAAGGGATTTAATAGGCAATAACTATAGTTGTTCTCTTGCATGAAACGTTCCAATGTTCTTGAATAGACTCCTGTAGATTCAAATACGATATGAGGTTGCTCATCATATCCTTCAATTAAGTCATCAATTAACTTTTTAAGGTCCATAAATCCCGGACGATTGTGCGCAATTTCCTTTTCCAACTGACATTTTTTCAGCGCGTTATAGACAACCATATAACTCTTTCCCATACTAATATCAAAGGCGATGACATGTTTCATGTTCTCCCTCCCTATGTGTTTTGAAGTCTTCACATTAGCCTTATTGATTCCCATTTCTTATACACGATCTCAAAGGATCCAACATACTTAAACCTGATTCAAATAAGGTTGTGAAGTAGGTCAGTTTTTTTTACGGATTCAAGATCCAAAGAGCTGCCCGACCTATTCTTCACCTCTACTATATAAAAAAATAGTAGTACGAACCAATGCCTTGGTCTGCACTACTAATCTTAGTATGTTTCTTACGATTAGTCAAGTATCTATAATAACTTTCTTAACTCTCTGATATTATTTTGATAAATTGGGCCATGCCGAATAAGCCTAGTGATTTTTCGATTTTTCATAAGGCTTTAGTATGTTAAACTGATGCTACGACTGTACTAGGGAGCCAACCTGTAGTCGTAGTTTTGATTATGTGTGACAAGAAAGAAGATCGTTTTCAATAACTTGTTTACACATGCGATGGAGGCAACCTTATGACATTTGTTATAGGGTTGCGTTTTTAATTTATCGTAGTACTCAACGATGTGATTTCCACCAAATCGTCGCTGTCTAATCATGTTCTGAACGGTTAGATACATTATTTTACGTAGGTGTTTATTGCCGCGTTTATTAATCTTGTCTTTAGCTATAAACTTCCCGGATTGATACCGCCTAATATCAATACCTGTATAGGCATTCAACTGTCTGTTGTTGTCAAACCTCTGAATGTTCCCAATTTCTGCTATGATTCTGACAGCTGAGTTAGCTCCAATAGCCGGAATACTACGTATTATGCTATACTCTTCAAGCCTTTCGGCTATCGACTCCATTTTACTGATACATTGTTCTTTCTGAAGGAGAAGCTCTTGAAACCGTTT
>NZ_JBEZLR010000247.1:0-1730 GCF_040652275.1 Streptomyces sp. NPDC048275 | reverse complement strand
CTGCGGCTGGTCAGCAGCAGCCGGCGGGCGCCGTACCCGGTCACCAGGTGCCGGGCCACGAGCCGGCCCAGGGTGCCGGTCGCGCCCGTGATCAGGACGGTCTCCTCGGGCGCGAACGGCTCTACTGCCGACTCCGCCGGCAGCGCACGGGCCAGCCGCGGCGCCCAGGCCGCTCCCTCCCGTACGGCAAGCTGCGCCTCGCCGGTGGCGAGTGCGGCCGCCAGCAGCCGCGCCTCCGGTACGGCGCCATCGCCGTCAACGGCGATGTCGATGTCGACGTCGAACAGGACGATCCGGTCCGGGTGTTCGGACTGCGCGGTACGCAGCAGCCCCCACAGCGCGGCATGCACCAGGTCGGCGACGTCCTCACCGTCCCGTACCGAGACGGCCGCGCGCGTCACAACGGCCAGCCGGGTCCCGGCGAGGCGCTCGTCGGCGAGCCAGGCCTGCAGCAGCGCCACGGCCCGGGTGACCGCACGGCCCGCCGCGGCCGGCAGCTGCGGTCCGGCACCGGGTCCGCCGCCGGACAGCAGCGGCCAGAAGAGCACCTCGGGCGGGTTCTCCGCGCACCGGTCCAGCCCCCACGCCTCGGGGGACTCCGGCAACCCGCCCGCGAGGAACTCCCAGGGCCGCGGCTCGGCCTCGGGCAGCGGCACGGACACCCAGTCGAGCGTGAACAGATCGTCCTGCCGCACGCCCAGACTGCTCGCGGCGACCGGCCGCAGCACCAGGGAGTCCACCGAGGCGACCGGCGACCCGGCACCGTCGGCGACGGTCAGGCCGAACTCGTTCGAACCCGTGGCGGCCAGCGCGATCCGCAACTCGGTGGCACCGGTCGCGTACAGCCGTACGCCCGACCAGGCGAACGGCAGCGGAATCTCGCCCGCACTGCCGGAGCCGTCCCACAGCGGGGAGAGCACGGCCGGGTGCAGCGCCGCGTCCAGCAGCGCCGGATGCAGTCCGTACCCGGCGACCTCGGTCCCCTCGGGCAGGGCCACCTCGGCGAACAGCTCGTCGCCCCGGCGCCACAGCGCCCGCAGCCCCTGGAAGACCGGCCCGTACTCGTAGCCGTGCGAGGCCAGCAGCCCGTACGCGTCGGAGGTGTCCACCGCGTCCGCTCCGGCCGGCGGCCACGCCGCCAGATCACGCGCCTGGCCCATTCCCGAACCGAGCGCACCGACAGCATGCCGCGTCCACGGGGCGTCGTCGTCGGCCCGCGCGTGCAGCGCCACCGGACGGCGGCCCTGCCCGTCCGGCGCGCCGACCGCCACCTGGATCTGCACCCCGCCGCCGGACGGCAGGACGAGCGGAGCCTCCAGAGTCAGCTCGTCCAGGAAGCCGCAGCCCACGTAGTCCCCGGCAGCCACGGCGAGTTCGACGAACGCGGTACCGGGCAGCAGCACCGTCCCCGCGACCGCGTGGTCCACGAGCCACGGGTGGGCGTGCGTGGAAATCAGACCGGTGAGCAGAACCGAGCCGTCCTCGGCCGCCGTGAGCGCCGCACCGAGCAGCGGATGCGCCACCGAACCGAACCCGAGCTGCGCCGGATCGCTGCTTGCGGTGGGGGTGTTGAGCCAGAAACGCTGCCGCTCGAAGGGGTACGTCGGTAGGGCGGGCAGCGGGCCCGTGACTGCTGGCAGGTGCCAGTTGATGTCGAGGCCGCGGGTGTGGGCTTCGGCGAGTGCGTGGGGGAGGTGGTCGCCTTGGTCGCGGCGGAGGGTGGGGAGGAT
>NZ_JBEZLR010000246.1:0-1747 GCF_040652275.1 Streptomyces sp. NPDC048275 | reverse complement strand
CCTCGATTCGTCAGCGGTCTGATCGGTCTCGCTGATTCGGCGCCTTGCCCCGGTTTGTCCGACTGGTCGGTATAGGGGCCTTCGCATGCGCTGCGGGGGCGTCGGGGTCCACGGGCCCGAGGGTGATGCTTCCTGTCCTCTCCTGTGTCGTCGGGATGGTGACCGGCCGTCAGGTGCGGGCCGGAAGCTCGGTGGCGCGTCGCCAGGCGCCGGCGAACGCGCCTGCCCATGGCCAGGTGCGGTCGAGGTGGAGGGTGCGGCGTCGGGCGTGGGCGGTGAGGCGTGCGGGCAGGTGGTAGAGCTTCATGCGGAGCGTCTCCGGCTGCGCGGCGGCGAGTTCGGGTTTGTCGTGCAGGAGGAGGAGACGGGTCCAGGCGTCGAGGTCGGCGGCGAGCGTGGCGGCCAGTACCCAGGCCACGTTGAGCTGCCAGGACTTCGAGGGCAGCAGCCCGAGGCCGATCCGCTTGATCGCTTTGACGCGGTCCTCGACCTCGGCGTGATCACGGTAGAGGGCGTCGAGGAACCACACCTGCCCGGAGCCGGGCACCCCGGAAAGTCCCTGATGGGAAGGGATGTTCGTGGCGATGATCTGGTAGCGCCAGCCGGTGCTTTTCTCGAAGGCGGTCAACTTCTTCGCATCCCGCCGTGAGGGTTTGACCCGGCGCACGATCAGCCGCATCCCCTTCGGCCAGCCGGTCAGGTCGCGCAGACCGGTCAGCTCGGCGACCTGGTAGGTCAGCCATTCGCCGTCGGGTCCTTTGATCTCGTGGACCTCGCCGTCCTGCCGCAGCGCGGCCGTCCACACGGTCTCGGGCAGCAGCGCGATGGCCTGCTCGTCCGCGGTGTTGATGGCCCAGCCGGTCACCCAGCGCACCCGGCGCCGGCTGGTGGTCAGGGTCTGGAGGTGGTCCAGGACGTCGTGACTGAAGGCCGCGCCGTCGATCCGGATCAGCAGCTTCGACCACAGCGGCAGCGGGAGCTGCGCGAGTGCGGCGGCCAGGACGCTCTTGTGGTCGGCGACGTCGTTGGGCGGCGCGTTGCCCGGCCGCAGCAGCATCGCGACGCACTCGCGGGTGTTGGCCACCCACGCCCCCAGCGGCATGTGGCCGAAGCTGCCCTTGAAGGTGCCCGCCGCACCTTCCTTCCGGCTGGCGCAGGTGACGATGGTCGCGTCCAGGTCCAGGACGTACCAGCCGGTCAGCCTTCGGCCGCACACTGAGATCCAGGGGAAGCCGCCGGGGCGCAGGGCGAGCAGCGTCCACACCACGCGGCGTATCGCGGCGCGGGCGCGTTCCACCCGGGCCGCAGCCGGGGCGTCGATCGCCGCCAGGGCGCGGCGCAGGGTGCTGTCCGAGACCGGCCGCGGGAACACCGGACGCCAGTGGTACTGGAACTGCTCGGCCTCCAGGACGTTTCTCGCGCCGAGCACGATCGCGCAGGCCAGCTGGACCAGAGCCACACCGCGGTCCCGCCAGCCCGGCCCGGTGCCCTTCGGCAACGCCGCACTCAGCGCGAGGGTCAACCCGGTGCGGTCGGCGACCTTCCGCAGCAGCACCACGCCCGCGTGGCCGATCAGGTTCTTGCCGTCAGCCCGCACGGCAAGCCGGTGATCCCATTCGGTAGCCTGCACCTGTTGGGTGCCTCTTCTCCGCGACGGTTTTGATCTAGACAGTCCAGATCATCGCAGGTGGGAGGCACCCTTCTTCCGCCGGAGCGTCAGGTCACGGCCTCAGCTGAACACATGAGG
>NZ_JBEZLR010000245.1:0-1751 GCF_040652275.1 Streptomyces sp. NPDC048275 | reverse complement strand
GACTTCGCGCGGAGGGCGGTAACCCACCGCCGAGTGGAGGCGTTTGCGATTGTACCAGAATTCGATGTATCGAGTGATGTCCTGCCGTGCGGTCTTGCGGGTCAGGTAAGTCACCCTTGATACACGCTCGTTCTTCAGGGCACCGAAGAATGATTCGGCCATGGCGTTGTCGAAACAGATCCCGGTGCGGCCGGAAGATCTGCGGAGCCCGAACCGGTCGAGGGTCTTCCCGAACTCGGCTGACATGTAGTTACCAGGTTCAACCAGTGGATGCAACACCGGCTCATGTGATCGATAGTAGATGGTCGTTGAGGGCTTCGGCGGGTGTCTTCCAGCCGAGGCTCTTGCGAGGGCGACTGTTGAGGGTGGCAGCGACCGCCTGGATATCCTCCGCCGCCCACCGGGAAAGGTCAGTGCCCTTCGGGAAGTATTGGCGCAACAGGCCGTTCGTGTTCTCGTTGGTGCCGCGCTGCCAGGGACTGTGCGGGTCGGCGAAGTAGACCGGGACGCCGGTCTCGATCGTGAACTGGGCGTGTGCCGACAGCTCCTTGCCGCGGTCCCAGGTCAGCGACCGCCATAGTTGCCCGGGCAGAGTGCCGACTGTGGCCGCAAGCGCATCTTTCATCGTCACCGCGCCATAGCCGGCCAGCGGCGGCCCGTTCTTGGTACGCGGGACGATGCCGTAGCCGTCCTGGCGGGGCAGGTGGACGAGCATCGTGAATCGGGTTGTCCGCTCAACCAGCGTGCCGATCGCCGATCGCTCCAGTCCGATCAGGAGGTCGCCCTCCCAATGTCCCGGTACGGCTCGGTCGTCGGCCTCGGCTGGCCGCTCGCTGATCAGTACCTCGGGCGTGACGTGGGCCCATGACTTCCGTTTGGATCGGGCCCGGGGCACGCGCAAGGCCCTGCCGGTGCGCAGGCAGGCGACGAGCTCGCGCTTGAGCGCTCCCCGGCCTTCGATGAACAAGGCCTGGTAGATAGCCTCGTGGCTGATCCGCATGGAGTCATCATCCGGGAAGTCGACCTTCAGCCGGTTCGCAATCTGCTCCGGGCTCCACGCCATGAACCACTGGCGGTCGCCGCGGTGCGGCTTGTTCCTTCCTTTCCAGCCTGTGCCCTTCGGCCCCAGTGCCGTCCCGTCCGGGCGGCTGACCTGGCCCGAGAGCCTTTCCTGGACGTAGTCGCGCAGCCGGTCGTTCGCGGCCAGCTTCGCTGTCTTCGGACGCTGAGCCACAAGATCGGCCTTCCACTGCGCGACCGACGCCCGGTAGTCCAACCGGCCGCCACGGGTCGCGGCGTTGCGGCGTAGCTCCCGGGACACTGTCGAGCAATCCCGGCCAAGACGTCGCGCGGTCTCCCGGACTCCGATGCCCTGCGCCTTGAGGATCGCGATCTGTTCACGCTCGTGAAAGGACAGGTACCGGCCGGACTGCGGGGCAAGATCCATCGGTGGCATGCCGCCACCGTGCCGGAACCACCTGCAACCCGCTGCCTGGGATACGCCGACTGCAGCTGCCGCCTCCTCGGCGAGCAGCCCCTTCGCGATCTCTCGCCAGAACTGACGTTCGACCTCCCGTCGAAGCGCCGGCGCACCCGGGGACTTCATCGGCGACCGCCCGGTCAACGCCGCCATCCACCCTGCTGGCCTGCCCATCAACCTCATGTGTTCAGCTGAGGCCGTGACCTGACGCTCCGGCGGAAGAAGGGTGCCTCCCACCTGCGATGATCTGGACTGTCTAGATCAAAACCGT
>NZ_JBEZLR010000244.1:0-1801 GCF_040652275.1 Streptomyces sp. NPDC048275 | reverse complement strand
CCCGCCGCCCAGTCTGCCTCCACCACCGCCAGGCGGTCCTTCAAGGTCTGCAGGCGGCGGGACTTGGCATGCCACTCACCGCGCGAGGCATACCCGCGCACCAGCCCTTCCCGCTTGTCCGCCTTGGCACCCAGCGGCCGGGCCAGCCGCGCCTCGACCGACGAAATCTGCCCGCGCAGCCAGGCCAGATGCGCCACCTGCCCGCGCCGGGCCAGCGCCCACTGGTCATGCGTGGCCTTGGTGATACTGCCCGCCCAGCGCGCCGACGACCGCCCCGTCAGCTCCCGCTTGCGCACCGCCCACCCCGCCGCATCATGCGCCGGCCCCTGACGGGACCGCTCCGCGAGATCACCAGCAGCCAGCGAACCCAGAAACATCCCGGCCTCGGCCAGCACCGCCGCGTCCGCCGCCGACACCCGCAGCCGGTCCCGGATCGCCACCCCGGCGGGACCAGGCACCACGAACGATGCCGCCAACTCCCGCAGCCCGCCCACCCGTTCCCCCTCCCGACCGGCCGGAGACCTCTGTCACGACAGTCAACGAGCAGCCCCTGCAAGGGTCACCCATTCGACCCAAGAACCCCAGTTCCCCTCTCGAAGAGCCAAGGGCGGAACACACCCCAAGACAGAGAAGCCCCGGCACACAACGGACAACCACATCCAGCCCCGGCGCTCACCCACACTCACCAGAAGTCACTCCTGCTCAATACACCGACAGCAGTTCCCAACCCCTACTTCCTCGGTGCGCTCCTTGGTGAGGTTCTGGCACCACGCGCTGACCGGCATGCCGAAGGCGAGGCCCACCTGGGCCACCCGGCCGCCGATGTTCCCGAGCCCGAGCAGACCGAGCCGGCGTCCGTGCAGATCGGCTCCGACGGTGCTCTGCCAGGGGCCGCCCGCCCGCAGGGCGTTGTTCTCCGTGACGATGCCCCGTGCGAGGCCGAGCAGCAGCGCCCAGGTCAGTTCGACCGGGGGTGTCGAGGTACTCGGCGTGCCGCACACCGTCACATCGTGCGCCTCGGCGGCCGTGTAGTCGATCACCGTGTTGCGCATCCCGGAGGCGATCAGCAGCTTCAGGCGGGGCAGCCGTGACGGCAGCGATGCGGGGAAGGGCACGCGCTCGCGCAACGTGACGACGATGTCGAAGTCCGCGAGCTCGGCGGCCAGAGTGTCCTCGTCGGGGAAGTGCTCGGTGAAGCTGACGACCTCCACCTTGTCCGCGATCGGCGACCAGTCGGCGATCTCGGTCGCCACGCTCTGGAAGTCGTCCAGCACGGCACAGCGAAGTTGCATGGCAGTTCCTTCCAGGGTTGCCAACAGTGGATCGGTTTGCCTGGTTTGCCTGGGTGTTGCTGTGATCCTTGCGGTCTGCTCGGGCTGTTTTCGATTGCTGCGTGACCTTTGCGGGTGGGGTGCGTTGTGTAGGTGAGTTCGATGATCGGACAACAGGTCGCAACGGGGCGGGGAGGTGGACGGTGCGGCGGAAGATCCAGCTGGGTGAGGGGGAGACGGAGCGCATCGCGTGTGCCTCGGCGTCCGCGTTCAGGGGCCTGGACACGGTGACCGGCGAGGTGCTGGGCGCGGAGGTGCTGGCGGGGCGGGTGGGCTGGCTGACGTCCCTTGTCGAGGCGCTGTGTACCGAGGACCTCCGCGCACTGGAACCGGCCCGACCTTGCGCAACTCGCCTCCGGGACCGACTTCTGCGGTGCCCGGCTGCCGTCGAACGCGTGGATGGCCCTGCGCACCCTGGGATGGGGTGCGGTGGTGCCCGACGGGCTGTATGTGCCGGACCGGGTGCGCAG
>NZ_JBEZLR010000243.1:0-1823 GCF_040652275.1 Streptomyces sp. NPDC048275 | reverse complement strand
ACGGCGAGTTGGTCACGAGTCTCATCCGGGATGCGCATACCACACCAACGAGCTTCAGGACGGGAAGCAACACTTTGATTCCCCGCAAGCCCTAAGGGCTGTCCCGTAATCCCTGGTGGATCAGCGCGCGGCGTCAGATGCGGTGCACCGCAAGACGGAGGGACGTCCGCATACTGGATGCATGCGGACGTTTCGTCACATTCCCGCCTGCCTCCCGATCTCCGGGCGCACGGCGGGAATGTGACAACAGGACCTAACGGCCTTGGGCCCGAAGCGTCTCGGGCCCGAACCGTCTTAGACGATCACACCCTTGGAGCGCAGGAAGGCGACGGGGTCGACGGCGGAGCCGTAGTTCGCGGTCCTACGGATCTCGAAGTGCAGGTGCGGCCCGCTGGAGTTGCCGGTGTTGCCGGACCGCGCGATGTGCTGACCGGTGGCGACGACCTGGCCGACCCTGACGTCGATCCGGGAGAGATGGGCGTACTGCGAGTACGTCCCGCTGCCGTGCTTGATGACTATGGCGTTGCCGTACGCGGGACCGTCACCGGCGCCGTTGCCGCCGGCCTTGACGACCGTGCCGCCGTGCGCGGCGATGACCTCGGTGCCGCTGGGAACGGCGAAGTCCTGCCCGGAGTGGGTGGACTGCCACATACCGCCGGCCTGGTTGAAGCTGGCGGACAGCGTGTACCTGCGCACCGGGTCGACCCAGGACGTGCCCTTCTTGGCGGCGGCCTGCTGGACCGTCGTGGAGACCGTCTTGGCGGCGACGGTGTCCAGCGTGGTTTCGGCGGCGGCCGCGACCCCGGCCCCCAGTACGACCGAGGCGCCCACTCCGACGGCCAGGACGGCTGCCTGTGTGCGGAGCGGGGACAGGGAGAGACGGGACGTGACGCGCTTGAACATCGAAACCTCGCGGGGACGGGGATGAGGGACACAAACCCACCCGACGCACAAGCAGCTGCCGGATGGGCCATCCCTTTGGTAACCCGGGCTCCCGCCAACCCCCAAAATCGTGATCTACGAAGCTTGGTCGTACATAGCCCGAAAACTTCCGACTCCTTGACAGAACGTCCACTCCGGATGGAATCTGCCTGATTTTTTCCTTGAAGGGGCGTTTAGCACCACTTCAAGACGTCGCACCCCAGCGGAATAATCGCCCCACCGCACCGCCCACCTCGACGCCGGAACCCCTATCGAGATTCTGCACCAAAGGTCCGTTTTGCCCATTTACGATTATCCACTATCTGCCCTAGTAACGGACAAATCGCCTGTGCGTCATGTCACCGCAAGGGAGTGTCAGAACGCCGTCGGGACAGCGCTGGACGTGCGGGCCTCCGTGCGCGCGGCACGCGACCACAGGTTGCCGCCGACCGTTCGCGGCGGCGGCCAGGACTGGGCGGGGCGGGCACTGCGGAAGGGCGAACCGGACGCCGAGCTGTCCGGGATGCGGCAGGTCACGGCGGACGCGGAAGCGCGCATCGCGACCCTCCAGGGCCGCCGACCGTGTCCCTGCCGACGCGACCGCGTTCGGCAACCGGCAGGACCACCCTCGTCGTCGAGATCGTCGCCGGGTGGGCACCCGAGGACGGGACCGGACGTAGTACCGACCCGCCTGCCACGCCTGCCACGCGCGACGCGAGCGCCCGGTACCGGCACTGGGCCGTCTCCGTCTCCGCCGCCCTGACCCCCGTCGCGCTCCCCGGCGGCCACGCCAACCACCTCGGCCCCGGCTAAGGGCTTGCAGATCATTAACACGTCGTCTTGATCTTGTTGTGGGGCTCGCCTGTTTGGGCAAGGACTCGAGCCTGGAGGGCCGCGAGGGC
>NZ_JBEZLR010000242.1:0-1829 GCF_040652275.1 Streptomyces sp. NPDC048275 | reverse complement strand
ATCCGCCAGGCCGGATGGACAAACATCGCCGCCGCCACCGACCACTATCGGTCACGAACCGACCACGCACTCCAACTACTCGATCTTGAAATCTGGGAACGCATCAGCCCTGGCCCGCGCTGCCGGACGGACATCGAGTTGGGAATCCTCGAGTAATACCCCGCCGGTCACACAAATTCCTGCATCATTCAACTATTAATGCGATTCTGCCTGCCGCCGGACCGTCTCCGAGATGCGCGAGAGTTGCCACGGTGGGATTCTGGTGATACGGGCTACATCGAATGCTCCCGTCGGCGCCGCGATGGTGTCCCCCCGAGTGGTGTAGCGGCGATCACAGTGAAAGCGCAGGTCGTCGGCTGGATTAAGTACCCGCCGACTGCGCGGGTCTGACGGTCTGTCGGCAGGGGAGCACTGCGGCGCGGCGTTGCCGATGGTGACGCGACTCTCGCCAAGGCCAGCCCCGTGAGCCTCCGCGCCCGTCATCGCGACCACACCCCTGCCTGATGGGGAGTCAGGTGACCACGAGTTTCGGGCTGACTGATGGTGTGCGCGACCTGCATCTTCGCCGTGATCGCGGCTACACCACATGGTGGCACATGGTGGGACGTGACCGGCGCCACGGTGCCCTTCGAGCTGGGTGCAAGATGTGTGAGGTTTAGAGATGAAGCTTGGACATGCTATGGCGGCTGCGGTTCTGCTGACTCCCATTCTGTTCGTGGGTATGACGGAGCCTGCTACGGCACGCAACACTCACGCTGTCGTTATCGCAGGGTCTTTGCATGTGGACGACTATGGAGGAGATGATGCGGTCCGCTTTTTCAGAGAAGTGGTCAACCTTACACATGATAAACCTAAAGCGTGGCCAGTCATCGAGCAGTGCGCCGGCGGTGAGACAAGGGGCACTCTGTCTATCGAGCTGCGACTCAACAACTCCGAAACGCTTTACGCGAGGCCAGGGCTATACCTGCACGAGGAGTCGACCTGCAACAATAATGACCTCGACGGAATCCAGCTCCCTCGGTCCCGAACAATCGCCATGGGTAAAGAGGTGAGCTGGCACCTAATCGAGCAGAATGGAGAGCCACTTTCGTACGATAAGGTCACGGCGAGTTTTACCGTGACTCATACCATCGGAGCTGACGTTGGACGCCCGAACGAACCTTCGGGCGTGATCGCCGAGGTGCTCCCCACTCGCGGCCTTTGCGCAGTTTTTGGAGCGAACTGCAGAAAGACCGTTACCGTGACGTGGCAGGACAACGCCTCCAATGAAACCGGTTACGAAATCCGCAATACCGAAATCCGCGAGACCCAGCCTCAAACGACCGTACGCCTGGCGCCGAACACCACCAAATTCTCATGGTCCGACCTGGACCCAAAGGTCAAGCATTGCTTCCAAGTCAGGGCGGTCGGCGACCGGGGTCCCTCAGACTGGACACCCGTAGGCATCGAAGTGGAGTGCGCGTGACGGGTCGGCGTGCCCTCGGTCTCCGACGTTGGCGACGGGGACATGCGCCTTCGTCTTCGGCAGCTCGTGCACGTCGGCCTCAGCGTCCTCGCCGCGGGAGGCTTTCGCGTTGGCGACGGACTCATTCAGGGCGACCATCAGGTCCACTAGCTGGCCCGGCCTGGTCTCCGGCTCGGGCATCTCCGGCAGCTCACAGTCCTCCCGCTTCGCCTCGATGACCCGCTGCAGGGCCTAGGTGTAGGCCTGGGTTCCACGCCTGACGGCAGTCATTGACCTCATGTGTTCAGCTGAGGCCGTGACCTGACGCTCCGGCGGAAGAAGGGTGCCTCCCACCTGCGATGATCTGGACTGTCTAGATCAAAAC
>NZ_JBEZLR010000241.1:0-1880 GCF_040652275.1 Streptomyces sp. NPDC048275 | reverse complement strand
TGGCTTGTTGACGGATCGCGCGGTCCGCGCGGAGATCCTCGGTGCTGCCCGGGCGCACGGCCGGTGGTCGTGCCCGGCCTGAAGGTGCAGGCGACCAACGGCTCGTCGGCCTCCTCCCCGGCGACGACTGCCGCCAGGAGACGGATCGCGGCGGCGCCCAACTGAGGTCGGGGGATGTCGAATCCGGTGGGTTCCGGCTCGCCCGCGAGATCGGGCGGCGGGCTGCCCAGCAGGGCGAGCGAAAGATCGTCGGGGCAGATGAGGCCGCATCCGTCGACGGCCGCGCACAGTGCACGCCAGGCGGCCCCTGTGTCGGTCTCCTCGGCGACGAACGCGGTGACACCCTCGTCGACCCAGCGGCGCAGCCTTTCGGGTGTGAGATCGCGTGCCGGGTCGGCGGAGCGGAAGACCGCCGCGGGACCGCCGGTGAGTCCGGCCGCCTCCAGGCCTTCCAGGAAGCCCTGTTGCCGGTCCGCCGACGCAGGCGCGTCGTCGTCCTCACGGATCAGGACGATGCGGCGATGCCCCGACGACGCCAGACGACCGACGACTTCACGGCTCGCGCTCACGTAGTCGGCGCCCACCCAGGGCAGCCCTTCGAGCTCGTCGCGGCGCCCGAGGTGCACAACCGGGAAGCCGTCCGCGACCAGCCGCTTCAGTTCGGCGAGGGGAGCGTGCCGACCGAGGAAGAGACAGCCGTCGGCGAGCCGCACCCGGCTCAGCGCGTCGGGTCCGGCGGCCCCCGCACCGCCGGAACTCGACCCGGTGAAGAGCACCAAGTCGTAGCCACGCGCTGCGGCTTCCCGCTCAACCCCCACGAGGAACGGGTAGTACGAGTGCTGCACGTCCGTCGGGAACGTGGCCGTGAAGCTGAAGACACCGAGCAGGTTGTTACGGGCCGCGGCCAGGCGCCGCGCCGCCGGATCCGGTACGTAGCCGAGGCTGCGGGCGGCGTCGAGGACCCGCTGCCGTGTTTCGTCGGAGATCGCCGATCTCTGCGCCTTGTCCGACAGCACAAGCGACACCGTGGCCTGAGAGACTCCGGCCAGTCTGGCGACCTCCGCCTGCCGCGGCCGCGACGTGCGTCCTGTCGTCGTGGGAGTCCGACCACGCCGGGTCCGCTTCCTGGGCTGCTCCACCATGCTCCTCACCCGGCCGCTCACGGCCGATACCGAGCCACTAATGCGTATCAGTTATGCGCATTAGCGAGTACTGTGAGCGCTTCCACGGCGTCGGTCAAGGGTTCCGACACGACTTGTTCGGGGCCGCGGCCAACGGCTCGGAACGGTGTGAGTCGAGCCGAACCGGGGCGTAAAGGCAGTCCCGTATCGCCGCGTTGGGCCTGCGCCCACGGTCAACTCCGGGGCCGACGCGGAGCCGGCAGAGCCGGCCGACTTCGTCGAGTTCCCGTCCGCGACGCACCATGAGTCACGGACCTGCGCGGGGGGCCCGCCCACCTTGCCGGCCGAGTACCGGGGGGGCGCGCCCAGTTGGCCGACCAGCAGCTCAAGCTGCTGCAGGCGTGGCGCGTGTGCCTGCGGGAGGCGTTCGCGGCCCCCACCACACGCCGCCGCACCTGCACTGCGCCGGCGAGAACGCCGACGTGGTCACGCGGGTGCGGGCCGCCGCCGCGGCCGGGCTCGCCCTGGTGCTCGCCGGGACCGGTCCATGTCGTCCTGGGCGGTGTGCGGCTGAGCGTCTCGCCCGGCAAGTCCCGCCAGGTGAAACGCTCAGCTCGGATGTCTCTGAACTGCCACGCTGTTCCAGGGGCGTGCTCAGCCATATCCGGTTGCCCAGGGCTTGGGGCGCCATGGCACCCATGCCGCACGTTCGCGCGAGGGACTTGCGACGCCACGTCGCGGGCCGCGCCGTCTTGAGCC
>NZ_JBEZLR010000240.1:0-1912 GCF_040652275.1 Streptomyces sp. NPDC048275 | reverse complement strand
AGCAGGACGCGCGGCTCATGCCGCCCAACACTGTCCTCGGTCGTGAGGCCCACGCTACGCAGGGGCGCGGGCATGGCCACAGTGGCGTCCGCCGGCCGGGCGCCCCCCCTTCACAACAGCACCCGGGTTCACAGCGGTACCCGGGTTCACAGCAGCGCGCGGGCGAGCGCGAGCATGGTGCGGGCCTGGAGTTCGGTCTGGTCGGCGACCGGCACCCAGCGGGCGTCGAACGTACTCTCCAGCTCGCGGGACCACGCGCCCACGAGCGTGTCCAGCGCGGGTGCGCCGCCCAGGGCCTGGCGCATCATGGCCGCCGCGCGCAGCGGGATGCGCCGGGCGGCGATGCCGAGGGAGACGGAGTTGCCGACGGTGGTGGCGAGTTCGGCGGCGGTCCAGGTGTCCACGACTCCGGAGCCGATGTCCATGAGTTCGCGGGCGGCGGTGAAGTGGGCGAGCCCGTCGGGCGTTTCCGGCGTACGCGGATCCAACTCCCCCACGATCTCCTCCAGTTGCTTGGCGCGGGTGAGCAGCATCTCGCTCACCTCGGCGACCTCGCGGCGCGGCTCGGCCACGGGCCGCGGATCGCCGACGCCCGCCACGCTCCAGAAGGGCGCCTCGACGACGGCCGACACGGTGCCGTGCCGCATCGCGTAGAGCCAGGTCGCCTGCGAGGTGAAGCCCGAGGGGTCCCGTTCCTCGGTCGGGCTCCCGTCCGGCAGGACGAGCACGCCCGGGCCCTCCGTGAGCCACCCCGTACCGTCGAACGGCCGGTGCTCCAGCGGGATGCCGAGGCCCGCCGCGATCCGGCGATAGACGGGCGGCACCCCGGGCACCGCACGCGTCAGCTGCAGGAAGGTTCCGCCCACTTCGACACCGTGCAGCGAGAACTGCACGACGGGGCGCAGTTCGTCGATGAGCCGTACGAGGGCCTCGGACTCCGGCATCGGCGGGCGCGGATCGCTGACGACGGGCGGGAACTCGGGCTGGGCGGCGAAGGCGGGGCGATAGAACCCCAGGTAGTAGCCCTCGACGGTCGGCGTCGCCTCGGTCGGTGTTCCCTCGGTCGGCATTGCCTCGGTCAGCCGCGCCCCGGTCAGCCGCGCCTCGGTCAGCCGCGCCTCGGTCATCGACCGCTCGGCGAGGCTCGCCCCGTCGGGGTCGAGGCAGAGCAGGAAGTGCCAGGTGCAGTTCAGCTCACCGTCGCCCCGCCCCAATACGCCCGGCTCGCGAGCGATCCGCTCGGCCAGCCGGAGTGAAGTGGCCCCGCCCACGGGCTCGTTGGCGTGCGCGCCGGCGACCGTGAGGACATGACGCGGACCGTGCCCGGCCGACAGCAGCCACAGCGGCCGACCGGCACGCGAGGCCCCGACATCACGCAGCCGCAGCACTCCGGGCCACGCCGCCACCATCGCGCGAGCGCGTCGCAACAGCTCGTCGAGAGTGGGATACGGGGTTCGCCCCATGCCGGACCCCGGTCAGCCGCCGTTCGCGTCACGGCCGCCGGTGGTCTCCTTCTCCCCGAACGAGCGGATCTTGACGGTCACGCCAACTCCTTACCGTCATACGGATGTCGAGCGACACCGAGCGCGTCCCGTCAAGGCTCGACTCGGGGGGCCAGAGTGTCAAGGCATGTTCCTGTCACGGGGAGGGGGCTTGGCGGCAGCGACAGTGTCAGGCGCGGGTGCCCGTGATGCGTCGCCCCCTGGCGGGGTCCAGGGGGTGGCAGCCTCCGAGGCGGGGGTCCAGGGGGAGCCCCTGGCGGGGGTCCAGGGGCGCAGCGCCCCTGGCGGGGGCCTGGGGGCGGAGCCCCTGGCGGGGGCCTGGGGGCGGAGCCCCTGGCGGGGGTCCAGGGGGCGCAGCGCCCCTGGCGGGGGTCTGCGCTCAAGGAGCAGCGCTGGCAGCTGCAGAGCGA
>NZ_JBEZLR010000239.1:0-2063 GCF_040652275.1 Streptomyces sp. NPDC048275 | reverse complement strand
TTGGATGCTGATTTCCCGGCCGACCGTCTTGAGTTCATGCGGGGTGAGACGCGGCCGGTGCTGGTGCTGGATGAGCGGTGGCTGGCTGAGGCGGGTCGGCGGGAGCCTGCGGCGGGGGTGGTCCTGCCTGAGGTGGTGGCCGGCGAGCAGGCCGCCTATGTCCTCTACACCTCGGGCTCCACAGGCCGCCCCAAGGGCGTGGTCATCTCCCGTGCCGCACTGGCCAACCTCCTCACCGACATGCGCGCACGCATCCCCCTCACCCACGGGGACCGGCTGCTCGCGGTGACCACGATCGGGTTCGACATCGCCGGTCTGGAACTGTTCACACCCCTCACCGCGGGCGCGGCTGTCGTGATCGCCCCGTCCGGACTCGTTCATGACCCGGAGGGGTTGCGGGCTCTGCTGGCGGGTGAGCGGGTGACGGTCATGCAGGCCACGCCGAGCCTGTGGCGGTCGGTCACTGCTGATCCGGGGGCGGCGGGTGCGTTGGCGGGCGTGCGCGTCCTGGTCGGCGGCGAAGCTCTGCCCGTCGACCTTGCCGATCAGCTGACCCGGGCCGCGGCCCAGGTCACCAACGTCTACGGGCCTACCGAGACCACGATCTGGTCCACGGCCGCGGCGTTGCGTGCGGGTGGGGCGGTGACGATCGGACACCCCCTGGCCAACACCCGGCTCTACGTCCTCGACGCGCACCTCCAGCCCGTACCACCCACCGTGCCCGGCGAGCTCTACATCGCCGGCACCGGTGTGGCGCGCGGTTACCTCCACCGCCCCGCCCTGACATCGGAGCGGTTCGTGACCGATCCGTTCGGTGCGGCGGGCTCGCGCATGTACCGCACCGGCGACGTCGTCCGCTGGACGGCCGACGGCGAGCTGGAATACCTGCGGCGCGCGGATGACCAGGTCAAACTGCGCGGGTTCCGCATCGAGCTGGGTGAGATCGAGGCACTGCTGAGGACCCACCACGGTGTCGAGCAGGCCGCGGTGATCGTCCGGGACGACCGGCTGGTCGCCTACACCACCGGCACCACCGCCACGCCGGTGGAGGAACTGCGCGAGCACCTGACGACCACTCTGCCCGCCTACATGATTCCGTCCGCGTTCATGGCGCTGGACGTGCTGCCGCTGACCGCGAACGGCAAGCTGGACCGCAAGGCCCTGCCCGCCCCCGACACCACCACCACCACCACCACCACGGCCGGCCGGGCACCGCGCACCGCGCAGGAAGAAATCCTCTGCCACCTGTTCGCCGACATCCTCGGCCTGGACCACCTCGGCATCGACGACAGCTTCTTCGACCTGGGCGGACACTCCCTGCTCGCCACCCGCCTCGTCTCCCGCATCCGCACCACCCTCAACGCCGAACTCTCCGTACGCACCCTCTTCGAAACCCCCACCGTCGCCACCCTCACCCAGGCACTGACAGGCGCAGGCCAGGCCCGCACCGCGGTCACCGCCCGCCCGCGTCCCGAGCGGATCCCGCTCTCCCCCGCCCAGCAGGGGCAGTGGTTCCTGCAGAAACTCCAGGGCCCCAACGCCACCTACAACATTCCCATCGCCCTGCGCCTGACCGGCGCCCTGGACCACCACGCCCTGAAAACCGCACTCGCGGACGTGGTCGAACGCCACGAAGCGTTGCGCACCCTGTTCGAGCAGGACGACGACCTCGGCGCCCGTCAGATCATCCTCAGCCCGGACCAGGCCCGGCCCGTCCTGGACGTCCAGACCGTCACCGACAGCACGCTCGAGGACGCTCTGCACACCGCGGCATCCCGGCCCTTCGACCTCACCCGCGAACTGCCCCTGCGCACCACTCTCTTCCCACTCGGCCCCAACGAGCACGTCCTGCTGCTGCTCGTGCACCACATCGCCGCCGACGAAGGATCCTTCGCCCCCCTCGCCCGCGACCTGACCACCGCCTACACCGCCCGCAGCCAGAGCACAGCACCCGGCTGGACGCCGCTACCGGTCCAGTACGCCGACTACACCCTCTGGCAACGCGAGGTCCTCGGCTCCGAAGACGACCCCGACTCCGTCATCTCCCACCAGCTCACCCACTG
>NZ_JBEZLR010000238.1:0-2097 GCF_040652275.1 Streptomyces sp. NPDC048275 | reverse complement strand
GAACGCCGGGGAGGGTGGCAAGCGGCCCCGACAACGGCGGGACGTGCCGGGACTACCGGACGGTGCGGGTCCGTCTAGCGAGGTCAGAAGGTGTAGCGAGAGCGAACCAGTGGTTGAAGCTCCGTAAGCAGTGAGCCGGCTCAAACCTGGTGGATACGGGCCGGTATGCAGCGCGTGATCCGACGTCTTCGGACGGCGGGTCAACTCCGAAGCCGGGTTCCTTTTCCGGTGGGGAGGCCACGTTGAAAGCCTGCGGCGTAGGCGTGGCGATGCTGCCGGAGTAGAGCTGGGCGTCTCCCTGACCGATCGATTGTGTGGTGAACGTGGGAACCACCCGCGGTTGCCCAAGCCGCCGGACAACCAGTCCGGTGGTGGGCAGGTCCGTTGCCGACTGATGGCCGTGGGTGGGGCGGAGGCCCCGTAGTAGTCGCGGGAGTAACGACCCGTCGTGGAGACCGGGAAAGCCGGTCGCAGGGCCAAGGGGGCCAGCAAGTCAGTGGCTGACGTACTGGAATGTCGGGAGGGTCGCCGGTGAACACCGACGAGCTGGAGCGCGCCTTGTATGAGGCGGAGCGCCGGGTACTGAAGATCCAGACCAAGCTGCACCGTTGGGCTCGTGATGATCCTCATCGCAGGTTCGACGACCTGTTCAATCTCGTTGCCGATCCCGGCTTCCTGCTGGTGGCCTGGGATCGGGTGCGGGGCAACAAGGGTGCACGCACGGCCGGGGTGGACGGACGCACGGTGTCGTCCATCGCGCTGTGGGTCGGCGTCGAGGAGTTCCTCGACGTGCTGCGGTCGCAGATCAAGGACCGCAGTTTCCAGCCCATGCCGGTGCGGGAGCGGATGATCCCCAAGGCGGGTGGCAAGCTGCGTCGGCTGGGGATCGCGACGATCACCGACCGGGTGGTGCAGGCATCCTTGAAGCTGGTGCTGGAGCCGATCTTCGAGGCGGATTTCCTCCCGTGCTCCTATGGGTTCCGCCCGAACCGCCGGGCTCACGACGCGGTGGCCGAGGTGCGTCTGCTCACGTCCAAGAAGTACGAGTGGATCGTGGAAGGCGACATCAAAGCCTGCTTCGACGAGATCTCACACACCGCTCTCATGGAGCGGGTGCGGACACGCGTCGGAGACAAACGCGTCCTGGCCCTGGTGAAGGCGTTCCTCAAGGCGGGCATCCTCAGCGAGGACGGCCTGCTGCGGGACAACGACACCGGCACCCCGCAGGGTTCGATCCTCTCGCCGTTGCTCAGCAACGTCGCGCTCTCGGTCCTGGACGAGCACATCGCCCAGGCGTCGGGAGGCGCCGGAACTGATCTCAACGAGCGCCGCAGGCGTCGACGCCGAGGTCTGCCCAACTACCGGCTGGTCCGATACGCGGACGACTGGTGCCTGATGGTGCACGGCACCAAGGCAGACGCCGAAACGCTACGCGAAGAGATCGCGGAAGTCCTCTCCACGATGGGCCTGCGCCTGTCGCCGGAGAAGACTCTGATCACCCACATCGAGCAGGGCCTGGACTTCCTTGGGTGGCGCATCCAGCGCCACCGGAAACCAGGCACCAACCGGTACTACGTCTACACCTACCCCGCCAAGAAGGCCCTGCGGGCCATCATGGCCAAGGTCAAGACGCTGTGCCGAGATGTCGGAACGAACCAGCCGCTCGACGCCCTGCTCGCCCGGATCAATCCGGCAGTACGGGGCTGGTGCGCCTACTTCCGGCCCGGGGTGTCCTTCGCGACCTTCTCCTACCTGCGCAATTACATGTGGCACACGGTGTGGAGATGGGTACAGCGCAAGCACCCCAAGACGGGCCGGAGGAAGATCTTCCGCCGCTACTGCGGCCGCAGATCTTGGTGGGCCAGCGAGAACAGGGAGTTGTTCAACCCGATCGCGGTAGGCACCACGCGCTACCGCTACCGGGGCATGTCGATTCCCACTCCCTGGGACGCCACGGGATGAGGACAACCACCACGAAGCCCTCGGGGCTTGTGGAGAGCCGGGTGCGGTGCCAAGTCGCATGCCCGGTTCGGGAAGCGGCTCCGGGGAAACGGGCCGGTCGAAAGACCGGAACCGCGCCCCGGGCCGACTTCACCA
>NZ_JBEZLR010000237.1:0-2101 GCF_040652275.1 Streptomyces sp. NPDC048275 | reverse complement strand
GGGATGCGCTTCTGCATGTCGGTGAGGAGGTTGGCCAGTGCGCCACGGGAGATGACCACGCCCTTGGGGCGGCCGGTGGAGCCCGAGGTGTAGAGCACGTAGGCGGCCTGCTCGCCGGGTGTTGTGGTGGGCAGGGGGGTTGCCGTGTCAGGTTCGTGCTGTGCGGTGTCGGTGAGCCACTGTTCGTCCAGCAGCAGTACCGGCCGGGTCTCGCTTTGCATGAATTCAATGCGGTCGGCGGGGAAGTCGGCGTCCAGGGGCAGATAGGCGCCCCCGGCCTTCAGGACGGCGAGCAGGGCGATGACCAGGTCGGTGGAGCGCGGGAGCATGACGGCGACGTACTGCTCCGGCCCGACGCCGGCCTCGGCCAGTAGCCGGGCGAGGCGGTCGCTGCGTGCGTCCAGTTCCGCGTACGAGACCGATGCGCCGTCGGACACCACGGCCGACGCGTCCGGTGTTTGTGCTGCTTGGGCGCGGAATTGGTGGATGAGGTCGTGTGTGGGGGTGAGGTCGGTGGTGGTGCCGTTGGCCCAGTGGCCGAGGACGGATTGCTGTTCGTCGGTGTCGAGTACGTCGATCTGGGCGATCTTGGTTTCTGGTGTTGTCGCCACCGTTTCCAGTACGCGGACGAACCGTCGGGTCAGCCGCTCGGCGGTCTCCTCGTCGAACAGATCCGCACTGAACTCCCAGGCCGCGTTGATGCCCCCCGTGTCGCCCAACTCCGCGTACGAGAGCGAAATATCGAACCGTGAGGTGCCCGTGGTGCTGGGCTGGTGCACCGCTTTCAGATCGCCGAACTCCGCGCCACCTGTGGCTGTCGGGGTGAGCACATTCGGGTTGAGCATGGTTTGGAAGAGGGGGTGGCGGGCTGCCGAGCGTTCGGGGTTGATCAGGTGGACGAGGCGTTCGAAGGGGATGTCTTGGTGGGCGTAGGCGGCGAGGTCGGTTTCGCGGACTCGGGTGAGGAGTTCGGTGAAGGTGGGGTTGCCGGTGAGGTCGGTGCGCAGGACGAGGGTGTTGACGAAGAATCCGACGAGGTCTTCGACGGCGTCGTCGGTGCGTCCGGCGATGGGTGAGCCGATCGGGATGTCGGTGCCCGCGCCGAGCCGGGACAGCAGGACCGCGAGGGCGGCTTGCAGGACCATGAAGGTGCTGGCCTGGTGTGCGCGGGCGAGGCGGGTGATGTCGGCGTGCAGCTCGGCGGGGATGTCGAAGGTGACGGTCCCGCCGTGGTGGGACGGCGTGGCCGGGCGGGGCCGGTCGGTGGGCAGTTCCAGCTCGGCCGGGAGGTCGGCCAGAGTGTGCTGCCAGTGGGCGAGTTGGCGGGAGATGGGGGACTCGGGGTCGTCCTCGGAGCCGAGTACCTCATGCTGCCAGAGGGTGTAGTCGGCGTACTGGACCGGTAGCGGTGCCCAGCCGGGAGCTGCGCCTTGGCTGCGGGCGGTGTAGGCGGTGGTCAGGTCGCGGGCGAGGGGGGTGAGGGACCAGCCGTCCGCGGCGATGTGGTGGACGACGAGGAGCAGGACATGCTCGTCCGGCGCGAGCTCGAAGAGGGTGGCGTGCACGGGGAGGTCGCGGGTGAGGTCGAAGGGCCGGGCGGCCGCGATGTGCAGGGCGTCGTCGAGTCGGTCGTCGACGACGGTCTGCACGTCCAGCGTGGGCTGGGGCCCATCCGCGCTGAGGATGATCTGGTGGGCGCCGTCCTTGTCCTGGGTGAACACGGTCCGCAGTGCCTCGTGCCGCTTCACCACGTCCGCGAGCGCGGCCTTGAGGGCGTGGTGGTCGAGGGGCCCGGTCAGGCGCAGGGCGACGGGGATGTTGTAGAGGGCACTGTCGGGCTCGTACTGGTGCAGGAACCACAGTCGCTGCTGGGCGGGGGAGAGCGGGATCCGCTCGGGACGCGGGCGGGCGGTGACCGCGGTGCGGGCCTGGCCCGCGCCTGTCAGTGCCTGGGTGAGGGTGGCGACGGTGGGGGTTTCGAAGAGGGTGCGTACGGAGAGTTCGGTGTTGAGGGTGGTGCGGATGCGGGAGACGAGGCGGGTGGCGAGCAGGGAGTGTCCGCCCAGGTCGAAGAAGCTGTCGTCGATGCCGAGGTGGTCCA
>NZ_JBEZLR010000236.1:0-2146 GCF_040652275.1 Streptomyces sp. NPDC048275 | reverse complement strand
CCCGTCCTGACCATCGGACTCCAGCAAACCTTCGACGACCGACCCACCGCCATCCTCCCCACCCTCCGCCGCGACCAAGGCGACCACCTCCCCCAGGCACTGGCCGAGGCCTACGTCCGCGGCCTGAGTGTCGACTGGCCGGTGGGCGGTGAGCGGGTCGCGCTGCCGACGTACGCCTTCCAGCGGCGGCGGCACTGGCTGGGTGAGTCCGCAGGCCCGCGTCCGGCGCTCGCCGCAGGGGCGGCGAACGTGGTGGCGGAGGACCCCGAGCCCGAGGAGCTGTCGGCCGTTCAGCGCTTGTCCGGCCTGTCCGAGGGCGAGTTGAGGGCGGCGCTGCGGGATCTGGTCGTCACCCACACGACCATCACCCTCGGTCATGCCACTGGGGACGCGATCGACACGTCGACCACGTTCAAGGCGCTCGGCTTCGACTCGGCGCTCTCGGTCGATCTGCGTAACGGGCTGTCGGCCGCGACCGGGCTGCGGCTGCCGGCCGGGCTGCTGTTCAACCACCCGACGCCGACGGCGCTGGTGGACTACCTGTTCGGTGAGCTGTCCTCCGGCGTCGTCGCCGACGCGCGGGTGGTTTCGGCTGCCGCGTCCGACGAACCGATCGCCGTGGTCTCGATGGCCTGCCGCTACCCGGGCGGCGCGAACTCGCCCGAACAGCTGTGGCGGCTGGTCGCCGAGGGGCAGGACGCCATCGGCGGTTTCCCCGAGGACCGCGGCTGGGACCTGGCCGGGCTGTACAACCCGGACCCGGCGCACAGTGGGACGACCTATGCGCGAGCGGGTGGATTCCTCTACGGCGCTGCCGAGTTCGACCCGGGCTTCTTCGGGATCTCACCGCGTGAGGCCGCGGCGATGGACCCGCAGCAGCGGCTGCTGCTGGAGACGTCCTGGGAGGCCTTCGAGCGGGCCGGGGTGGACCCGGCCGGCCTCGCCGGCGGTCCGGTCGGGGTGTTCGTCGGGGCGATGGCCCAGGAGTACGGGCCGCGGCTGCACGAGTCGGCGGAGGGCCTGGACGGCTATCTGCTGACCGGCAGCACGATGAGTGTGGCGTCCGGCCGGATCTCGTACACGTACGGCTTCGAGGGCCCGGCGGTGACGATCGACACGGCGTGCTCGTCGTCCCTGGTGGCGCTGCACCTGGCGGCGCAGGCGCTGCGGCAGGGCGAGTGCGAGCTGGCGCTGGCGGGCGGTGCGGCCGTGATGGCCACGCCCGGCATGCTGGTGGAGTTCAGCCGGCAGCGCGGGCTGTCCCCGGACGGCCGGTGCAAGGCGTTCGCGGCCTCCGCCGACGGCACCGGCTGGGGTGAGGGCGTCGGTCTGATCCTGCTGGAGCGGCTCTCCGACGCGCAGCGCAACGGCCACCAGGTCCTGGCGGTGATCCGCGGCAGCGCCGTCAACCAGGACGGCGCGAGCAACGGGCTCGCCGCGCCCAACGGCCCCTCCCAGGAGCGGGTGATCCGGCAGGCGCTGGCCAACGCCCGCCTGGATACTGCCGACATCGACGCGGTGGAGGCGCACGGCACCGGTACCAGCCTGGGCGACCCGATCGAGGCGCAGGCCATCATCGCGACGTACGGCAAGAACCGTCCGGCCGAGCAGCCGCTGTGGCTGGGCTCGTTGAAGTCGAACATCGGGCACACCCAGGCCGCGGCCGGTGTCGGCGGTGTGATCAAGATGGTCATGGCGATGCGCAACGGTCTGCTGCCCCGGACGCTGCACGTCGATGAGCCGTCCGGGCACATCGACTGGGACCTGGGTGCGGTCTCGCTGCTGACCGAACCGCAGCCGTGGGACGAGCCGGGGCGGCCGCGCCGCGCCGGTGTGTCCTCCTTCGGCATCAGCGGTACGAACGCCCACCTGATCCTCGAGCAGGCTCCGGCAGCGGAGCCCGAGCCTGCCGAGCCCGCCGAGATGATCCCGGGGACCAACCCCCTCGTCCCCTGGGTCATCTCGGCGAAGAGCGAGCAGGCGCTGTGTGCGACGGCGCAGCGCCTGCTCGAGTACCAGGGCGATGACCTGGAGACTGCGCAGGTGCTGCTGCGGCGGGCGCGGTTCGAGCAGCGGGCGGTCGCCCTCAACGCCGACGCCCTGTCCGCGCTGGCGGAGGGCCTGCCCCATCCGGACCTCGCCACCG
>NZ_JBEZLR010000235.1:0-2264 GCF_040652275.1 Streptomyces sp. NPDC048275 | reverse complement strand
CCAAATGCAGTTATTTTCGTTGACAATTGCTACGGTGAATTTGTTGAGGCACAGGAACCAACAGAGGTTGGGGCTGATTTAATGGCAGGCTCACTCATTAAAAATCCTGGTGGAGGCTTAGCGAAAATTGGTGGTTATATTGCGGGTCGTGCAGATTTAGTAGAGAAATGTGCTTATCGTATGACGTCACCAGGTATTGGTGCTGAAGCAGGAGCAACATTAAATACGCTTGGTGATTTCTATCAAGGATTTTTCCTTGCACCACATGTTGTATCTCAAGCATTAAAAGGTGCCATCTTCACGGCGGCTATGCTAGGAGAGATCGGCATGAATACATCACCAAGCTATGATGCTAATCGTACGGATTTAATTCAATCGGTTTCTTTCCAAACTGCGGAACAAATGATTGCTTTTTGCCGTGAAATTCAAGCGAACTCACCAATTAATGCGCATTATGCACCAGAGCCGGCGTATATGCCTGGCTATGAAGATGATGTCATCATGGCAGCTGGAACATTCATTCAAGGTTCCAGTATTGAGCTTACAGCAGACGGTCCTATTCGTCCGCCATTTACAGCATTTATTCAAGGTGGGTTAACATATGAGCACGTAAAATTTGCAATTTGTAGTGCTGTTCAAAAAATCCAAAAATAGATAAATAAAAAACTATTCAAAATGTCCATTTAAACTGTACCCTTTGTAAAGGACATTTTAAAAAAAGCTAGGCAACTTGTTGAAGCTGCTGTCTGTATTTTGCAGGCGGCAGCTTTTTCAAATGCCATTGCCCTCGATAATGGTTGTAATACATCATATAACTCTTAATTTCTCGTATGACTTCTTCTAATGTTTCACATTTCTCGATATTTGTTTCATCTTTAAAATGTCCAAAAAATGATTCTTGTGGCGCATTGTCCCAACAGTTTCCACGGCGAGACATGGATTGTCCTAACCCCATTTTCTTCACAAGTTTTTGGAATTGTGGATTGGTATAATGGAATCCTTGATCCGAATGAATAAAGGCATCTTCTGTTAAATGGCGGTGTTTCTTCAATTGATGAAGCGTATTGAGGGCAATATCAATACTTAATGAAGACGACACTTCATACGCTAAAATTTCATTCGTTTCAGCGTCTTTAATCGTTGATAAATAAGCGCGTTTACTGCTTCCATACGTTAAATAGGTGATATCCGTCAGTAACACTTTTCCGGCCATACCCTGTTTAAAGTTGCGTTGTAATTCATTTGGGCACGTACGATGTTCTTTCGTTGCTTTTGCCATACGTCGAGTTGGATTCGCTTTTCGAATCGGGCAGATAATCTGATATTTTTTCATCACGCGGCGAATACGTTTCAGATTGTACGTAATTCCATATTGATTTTCTAACGTCATTTTAATTTGACGTGCTCCTTTTTTTCGCCCTCTGAAATGATACGCTTTTAAAATGATTTCCTTTACCACTTCATCTGCTTGTTCTTGCTCCACACGCTTCTGAGCTGATTTTTCTGAAAAATAATTGTAATAGCCAGACCGAGATATACCCATCACATCACATAAATAGCTGACTAAACGCTTTAATTTATACTTTTTCATCGTGTGATGGATGAGTTCAAATTTTAGTGCCGTAGCGATTTTTATTTCTTCTTCAACATCTGCCTTTCGAGTAGATCGAGCTTTTTTAACAATTCATTCTCTGCTTCAAGTAACCGATTTTTCGCCTCTAAACGCTTCAATTTTTCTTCTAATGTCAATTCGCGTTCAGAAGGTCTACCTGAATTTGTTTTACGTGTATCTTGTAAACCTCCGACACCTGCTTTACGATAAGAAGCTCGCCAGCGTTTGCCTGAAGATTCGATTCGTTTTATACCGATTAATTCAACATCTAAACCCGCATTTTCAAAAATTTCTCTTGGGAATTTACCTTTTTCATTTTCCGCAATAAAATGACGTTTAAATTCGTCAGTATATGTGATCGCTTTCTCGCTAACTGCTTGCACATTTGAATTACATTTTAGTTGTTCTTGTTCCTTTTTCGTAAAATATCTTTTGGTCATTTCACTCTACCCCAATATCTTTTTTCTCATTATAAACAAAAGTACCCTATAGGATAGACTTTTTTCAAAGTGTCTATCTTATAGGGTACAGTTTAATTTTGAATAGTTTTTTATTTATGGATGAAAAGTTGAAGATATCATTTGTTGAAACGTAGCAATGTATATAAGTTGATTGGACATCGGACGCCCTCAGAAAAGCCCAAGTCGAAACG
>NZ_JBEZLR010000234.1:0-2290 GCF_040652275.1 Streptomyces sp. NPDC048275 | reverse complement strand
ACGGCGTGCTGTCCTTCCGCGTGGAAAACAGCCGTGTCGCCGGCCTCTACTACGTCCGCAACCCCGAAAAACTCACCCGCATCGAGTCCGAAACCCCCCTCACCTCCCGCTGACCCTCCCCCAGCTCACACCAGCCCCACTGACCAGCGCTTTTCAAGATGGCAACGTGTCAATGCCCCGCTCCCCCGGCCCTGAAGAGAACCGCTCCCGATGCCCATCCGTGTCCTGCTCGCCGACGGCCAAGCCCTCCTGCGGGCGACGTTCCGCATCCTGATCGACTCCTGCTCCGACATGGAAGTGGTCGCTGAGGCCTCCGACGGCAAGGAAGCCGTCGACCTCGCGCGCACGCACCGTCCCGACATCGTCCTCATGGACATCCGGATGCGCGGTGCCGACGGACTCACCGCCACCGCCGCCATCTGCGCCGACCCCGACCTGTCCACCACCCGCGTCCTCATCCTCACCACGTGCGAGAGCGACGAGGACGTGGCCCGGTCCCTGCGCGCGGGGGCCAGTGGCTTCCTCGGCAAGGAGGTCACCGCGGACGTACTCCTGGACGGCATCCGGTCCGTGGCCGCCGGCGACGCCCTCCTCTCGCCCCGCGCCGCGCACACCCTGGTCACCCGCTTCCTCGCCACCCCCGTGCCCAGCGCACGGCTGGCGCTCCCCGAGCACCTGGCCACTCTGACCGCACGGGAGCGAGAGGTGACGGCATTGGCGGCCGAGGGAAAGTCGAACGACGAGATCGCCGAGAAGCTCTGCGTCAGCCCACTGACCGTCCGCACCCACATCCACCGCGCCATGGGCAAACTCAAGGCTCGCGACCGCGCCCAACTCGTCGTCATCGCCTACCAAACGGGCCTCGTACAGGTCCCCCGGCCCTAGGGCCTGTCGTTTGGATCACGCCGGTGAGGCATCGTCGATCCCACAACCGACAGGACCGACAGCGCGGCACCCCGGTGGAGGAGGACCGGCGGCGCCGCGCCCCCGCCGAGGGCGGCGTAGCCGTGGAACGGGGGCGGTGGCGGTGCAGAGAGTTCGACGGCTTCAGGGGCATCCACGACTACCAGAACGTGCTGCCCGTCCGCGTTCGCACGAGTCCGCGACGGCTGCTCACTGATGCTGTGTACGTGGCATCAGGCCTCGGGCGAGAACGCACGCACGACGTCGATGTCGTCCTCGGCGTGGTCGAAGAAGTCGTCGGCCAGCCGATGGCACAGCGTGGCGAGCTGCCGCAGGTCTTCCGGGGACCAGTCCGCCAGTGCCACCAACATGCCCCGGCGGCTCGCCTCGCGGGTACGGTCGACCGCGTCCTGGCCGGCCGGCGTGAGCTCGATGCGCTGGGCTCGGCGGTCGTCGGGGTCCGGGACGCGCGTCAGATAGCCGGCCTTCTCCAACTGCTGCACCTGCCGGGTCACGTGGGACGCCTCGACCGACAGCAGGTTCGCCAGCTCACTGGGGCGCAGCGAGCCGGTATCGGCGACCTGCCGCAACAGCGCCACGGCGGCTCGGTCCAGCGGGAGTCCGGCCAGCGCCATAAGGCGTTCATGCTGACGAACCCTGCCGGTCAGATACGAGATGCGGGTGAGTGCGCGCTCGATCTCGGCCACGTCCGTCGACGCGAGAGCGGCTGCTGTGGGCGGTGGTGTGGGCATGGGGCGATTTTACCATCTACTTGCCTAAGTCAAGCAATGCGGGGCGCAAGATCGCCTGACCCCCGTCCCCGGGGAATCACCGTGTGCCGGACGCTGTTTCCCGGCTGAGCATCCAGCCGACCTAGGAGACCGCCCGTGTACGGCGCCCCGGCAACGACCCGCAAGATCCTGACCGAGCTCGGTGACACCTGGGCGATCGTCGGCCTCTCGTCGAACCAACAACGTGCCGCATACGGAGTCGCCGACGTCCTGCGGCGCTTCGGCAAGCGCATCGTCCCGGTGCATCCGAAGGCCGAGACCGTCCATGGCGAGAAGGGGTATCCCTCCCTCGACGCGATCCCGTTCGACGTCGACGTCGTCGATGTCTTCCTCAACAGCGAACTGGCCGGCCCCGTCGCCGACGAGGCCGTCACCATCGGCGCCAAGGCCGTCTGGTTCCAGCTCGGCGTCATCGACGAAGCCGCCTACGAGCGGACCCGTGCCGCCGGACTGGACATGGTCATGGACCGCTGCCCGGCGATCGAACTCAGGTCCCTGCGTTAGGGCCTGTCCGGCGGATCATGCCGGAGACGCGGGGTCTGGCACGCCGATCTGCGGCGTTGTCGTCGGTTGCCGACTCCCCCACTCTCGGCTTC
>NZ_JBEZLR010000233.1:0-2364 GCF_040652275.1 Streptomyces sp. NPDC048275 | reverse complement strand
CGCGCCCGCCCCCCCCCCCCCCCGCGGGGGGGGGGGGGGGGGGGCCCCCCCCCCCCCCGGGACGGGACGGGTAGGGGCGGCGGGGGCGAAAACCCACCCCCTCCTCACCCCGCCTTGGCCACTCCCCCGCCGTACAACACCCGCGTCACCGACTCGTACGTAACTCCATGGTCGGCCAACACCTCCGCGAGCACACCGGGCCGGACGGTGAAAGCCATCAGAAGATGCTCGTCCCCGATGGTCCGATCATGGCGAGCCAGCGCCATGCGCAGGGACTGCGTCAGCACATCCCTGGCCCCCTGCGCGAACGGCCGATGCCTGGACCACCATCCCCTTCCGCCCCGCTTCCCCGACTCCAACGCCCCCACCCCGTGCGCCTCTTCCACCCGGGAGACGATCTCCGAGACGTCGATACCGAGCCCGGACAGCGCGTCCGCGTCGGCACGGGAGAGCCCACCACGCCGACGCGCCTCGGCGAGCCCCCGTTCCACCGAGTCACGGCGCCGTTCCACCCCGAGCGACGCCAGCACGAAAGCACCACGGCTGCCCTCCCGATCGAGGAGGGCGAGCAGCATGTGCTCCTCCTCCACCGTGTCGGCACCGACCCGCTCGGAGTGCCCGACCGCGCCCTCGACCACAGCCCGGGCATCCTTGGTGAACCGCTCGAACATCACTGCCTCCCGTACTTTTTGTGCACGGCCTGCCTGCTCACTCCGAGTTCCGCGGCGATCTCCTGCCACGACCAGCCCTGATGGCGCGCACTGCGCACCTGCACCGCTTCCAACTGCTCCAGCAGTCTCCGCAGCGCGGAGACCGCCCGCAGCCCGATCCGCGGATCGCGGTCACCCGCCCGCGCGGCGAGATCCGTTGCTTCCGTCATGACCGTCAACCTACATTGACACCAATCTTGCGTCAACCGAAGTTGACAGCGCAGCCCGACCCGACACGCAAACGGCGGGCTCGAAGACTCCCGAGCCCGCCGCAGCCAAAAGACGCAACCTCACCCCACACCAAGAACGATCTTCCCGAACTGATCGCCGGCCTCCAGCCGCTCGAACCCCTCCCGGGCCCGATCGAGCGGAAGCACCTCGTCGATGACGGGCCGCACGCCGGTCGCGGCGCAGAAGGACAACAGGTCCTCCAGCTCGTCCTTGGTGCCCATGGTGGAGCCGACGACCTTGAGCTCCAGGAAGAAGATGCGCGTGAGCTCGGCGTGCGAGGGACGGTCGCCACTGGTGGCACCCGAGATCACCAGAGTCCCCCCGGGCCGCAGCGACTTGACGCTGTGCGACCAGGTCGCCGCACCAACCGTCTCGATGACCGCGTCCACCCGCTGCGGCAGCCGCGCACCGGACTCCAGCGCCTCCACCGCGCCCAGCTCGACGGCCCGCTTCCGCTTGGCCTCGTCGCGACTGGTGGCGAAGACCCGAAGACCGGCCGCCTTGCCGAGCACGATCGCGGCGGTGGCCACGCCACCGCCGGCGCCCTGAACCAGCACGGAGTCGCCGGGGCGCACCCCGGCGTTGGTGAAGAGCATGCGGTACGCCGTCAGCCACGCCGTCGGCAGACAGGCGGCCTCCTCGAACGACAGCTCCTTGGGCTTCGGAATGACGTTCCACGCCGGGACCGTGACCTGCTCGGCGAACGTGCCCTGGTAGCGCTCCGTGAGGATGGAGCGGGGCTCCTTGGGGCCGACCCCGTGCCCCGTCTGCCCGATGACCGAATGCAGCACGACCTCGTTGCCGTCCTCGTCGATCCCGGCCGCGTCGCACCCGAGGATCATCGGCAACTTGTCCTCCGCCAGACCGACGCCCCGCAGCGACCAAAGGTCATGGTGATTCAGGGACGCGGCCCTGACGTTCACGGTCGTCCAGCCCGGCCTCTGCTCGGGGGCCGGGCGCTCCCCCAACTCCAGGCCCCCGAGCGGCTGGTCACGGTCAATCCGGGCGGCATAGGCAGCGAACATGACCTTGACGATAGGCTCCGCCTTCGCCCGACGGAACCACGTCCCCCTGTGACACGCGTCCCGCCATCCCTGCGACCCACGCCACCCGCCCGGTTTCTTCCGCCCCCGCCGCCCCTACCCGTCCCGTCCCCTGGGGGCTCCGCCCCCAGACCCCCGTTCGGCCTGGACGGCCTCGTCCTCAAACGCCGGACGGGCTGAAAACCTTCAAGCGCCGCCCGGCATCATCCAGCCCGTCCGCCGTTTGAGGACGAGCCCTTCGGGCGAAGGCGGGGGCCCAGGGGGCGCAGCGCCCCTGGCGGGGGTCTGGGGGCGGAGCCCCCAGGAACGGATGGGACGGCGGGGGCGAAAAGGGGGGGGCGGGGGGCGCCGCCCCCACCCCGCCCCCCCACAAAAAAAAA
>NZ_JBEZLR010000232.1:0-2516 GCF_040652275.1 Streptomyces sp. NPDC048275 | reverse complement strand
ACTGGCGACGCCGCCACCAGGCCCGATCCCAGGACAGCCACTACCAGCGACAAGCCACTCAGGCATGAAGATCGCGATCTACAACTGGAGTACTAAGGGCTGTCCGGCGGATCATGCCGGAGACGCGGGGTCCGGCACGCCGATCTGCGGCGTTGACAAGGCGACGCCGCTTCCCTCCGACCTGATCCGCCGGACAAGCCCTGGCCAGACGGCGACTGCCTCGAGGGGCGCCTCAGCTCGTCAGGGCCGTCCGCGCGACGTCCCGATAGCGCCTCGGGGCGAGGCCGGTCGTCCGCTTGAAGGCGTTGCTGAACGCACTCTCGGAGGTGTAGCCGACCTTCTGGGCGAGGGCCGCCACGGACGTCTCGCCGTCCCGCAGGGCACGCCGGGCGAGGCTCATGCGCCAGTCGAGCAGGTACGTCAGGGGCGGTACGCCCGCCACCGCCCGGAAACGCTGGGCGAACGTCGTCCGGGACATGGCCGCCGCCCTGGCGAGCTCCTCCAACTGCCAGGGGCGACCCGGATCTGCGTGCATGAGACGCAGGGCCGGGGCGATGCGCTCATCGGCGAGGGCGCGCAGGCGTCCGGCCGGGAGAGCGTCGGCGTCCGCGAGATAGGCCCGCAGGACCTGCACGAACATGAGTTGGGCGAGCTGGTCGGCCGCGAAGTCGGCGCCCGGCCGCCCGGCCGTCAGTTCGCGCAGGAGCTGGTCGAGCAGCCAGCGCAGCACGGGCGCCTCCGCCGCGGCGGCGCGGACGTGCATCAGCGGCGGCAGGGCCTGCAGCAACAACTCCTCGCCCGCCCGGCCCAGTTCGACATGACCGCCGATGGAGACGACCTCTTCGCCCGCGCCGAAATGAACCATCGGCCCGGGCGCGTCCGCGAAGAGCCGCGATGCGTCCACCGGCTTCAGCGCGGGGTCGCTCGCCACCACGAACGCCCGGCTGCCGTCGAACACGGCCACGTCGCCCGGGTCCATCCGGACGGCCTCCGGCTCGCCCTCGACCGCGACCCACATCCCTCCCCGCACCACCGCGGTGATCTTGAGCCGATCCGGCCGGGGAAAGCTCAACGCCCAGTCGCCGCCGGCGGTGAAACCACCGGAGATGACACACCGGGCGTCCATCAGGCCGAGGGTGTCGGACAGAGGATCGGAAGCCATATCCGTACTATCGCGCAAGTTTTGCGGACGCTCAAGTATTCATCGTACGGATGGCCGGTCATACCGTGGCCTGGAAAGCACACGTGAGGAGATCCGAGCCATGACCACTGTCCAACAGCCCCTCCCCTCCGGTTTCGACGGCGCCTCCACCGCCGAGGACGTCATCAGGGGCATCGACCTGACCGGCAAGGTCGCCGTCGTCACCGGCGGCTATTCCGGCATCGGCCTGGAGACCGCGCGCGTCCTGCGTGCCGCGGGCGCCGAGGTCGTCGTACCGGCGCGGGACACCGAAAGGGCCGGGGCCGCACTGAAGGCGATCGACGGCGTCGAGGTCGAGGCCATGGATCTGCTGGATCCCGACTCGATCGACGCTTTCGCCGAGCGTTTCCTCGGCTCCGGCCGGCCGCTGCACATCCTCGTGAACAGCGCGGGCGTCATGGCGCCTCCGCTGACGCGCGACGCCCGGGGGTACGAGGTGCAGTTCGCCACGAACCACCTCGGCCACTTCCAGCTGGCCGCCCGCCTGTGGCCGGCGCTGCGCCGGGCGCACGGGGCCCGGGTCGTCTCGGTGTCCTCCTGGGGGCACCGGTTCTCGCCCGTCCTGTTCGACGACCCACACTTCGAGCACCACGAGTACGACCGCTGGGCCGCTTACGGGCAGTCGAAGACGGCCAACATCCTCTTCGCGCTCGCGCTCGACGCACGGGGCAGGGCCGACGGGGTGCGGGCCTTCGCCCTCCACCCGGGGAGCATCGTCGACACCGGTCTGAAGAAGTACCTCGCAGAGGAGGATCTGAGGGCCGTCGGGGTGCTCGACGCGGACGGCAGGCCCGTCCTCGACCCGGAGCGTCAGCTGAAGACCGTCGAGCAGGGGGCGGCCACCAGTGTGTGGTGCGCGACCAGCCCCCTGCTCGAGGGGAAGGGCGGTGTCTACTGCGAGAACAGCGACATCGCGCCCCTCCTGTCCGCGCAGGAGGGGCAGGAGTGGACCCTCATGAACAGGTCCTGGAAGGCGGGTGTGGTGCCGTACGCCGTCGACCCGGAGGCCGCCGACCGCCTCTGGGAGCTCAGTGAGCGCCTCACCGCCTGATCAATACACCTAAGACCGACCGGCAAGGGGAGGGCGGCGTCGCGGGGGCCGGCACGCACATCTGCCGCGTTGTCGTCGGTCGCGATGGCTCCGCCCTCACTCCCTCCTCCGCCATGCAGCTGCACGCACCAGCGACCCCGCTCCTTCTCCCACCCTCCCATTGCCGGTCGGTCTAGGGCCTGTCCGGCGGATCAAGTCGCAGGAAATCGGCGGCGCCCTATAAACGCTGGTGAGCGGGGTCTGGTGCGTCCAACTGCAAGGCGG
>NZ_JBEZLR010000231.1:0-2566 GCF_040652275.1 Streptomyces sp. NPDC048275 | reverse complement strand
CCGGTGAGCGGGGTGTGGTGCGTGTAGCTGCAAGGCGGAGGAGGGAGTCGACGCGGAGCGTCGGCGAGTGACGACAACGCGGCAGATGCGCGTGCTACACCCCGCGTCTGCGGCATGATCGGCCGGACAGGTCCTAAGCCACCTGACGAAAGATCCGGCGCCCGAGGGAATCACCGACTTCGGGCGCCTCAACACAGCTGCGGCGCACGGAAGCCCGGGGACCCGAGGAGTTACGGGTCGCCACCGCCGTGCGCCGCAGCTGTTTCACCTCGTACCCCCGGTTTGTCCGCCCAGGTCAAGGGAGTCCGGCATCACCGCGCAGACATCACCCTCCTCAGGTCAACTGTGAGGAGGGATGAGATGCAGGAGGGACGAGACATCGGCGCGTCGAGGGCCAGGCCGATAAACCGGTCACCGCCGAGGGTCACCCCTGAGAGGGCGGCACCGGGAAGAGCAGACAGCTGCTGGTGGCGTGGGCGAGCAGACGGTCCGTCGCGTCGACCAACTGCGCCTGAGCGAGGGCGGTTTGGCGGCCCTTGCTGACAACTGTGCCGATGGCGCGCACCGTGCCCGTGTCCACGGTGATCCGCCGCAGGAACTTCACCGTCAGGTCGAGCGAGGTGTACGCCATGCCTTGAGGGAGGGTGGTCTGGACGGCGCAGCCCGCCGCAGAGTCGAGCAAGGTGGCGAAGATGCCGCCGTGCACGCTGCCGATCGGGTTGTAGTGCTCCTCACCCGGCGTCAGAGAGAAGACCGCCCTGCCGGGCTCCACCTCGTCCAGGGTGAAGTCGATGGCGTAGTTGATGGGCGGCCCCGGCAACTGCCCCGCCTGCACCTCGCGCAGGAAGTCGATGCCGGCCATGCGTCCGGCGGCTTCCGCCAGGATCGCGGGATCTTCCCAGTGATACGTACGTGTTCGTCCCACGACGGCGCGCCTTCCCATCTGACTTTTACAAGTGAAGCTAGCTGCCCGTCAGTCTGACTGTCAATGACGAAGTCAGGCCTCTACGATGGCGGGATGGAGTGGCTTGAGGCAAGCACGGAGAACTGCCCCGTCCAGCGCACACTCGACGTGGTCGGAGAGAAGTGGACGTTGCTGATCCTGCGTGACGCCGTCAACGGAGTCCGCCGCTTCGACGACTTCCACCGCCACATCGGCCTGTCCGAAGCCGTCCTCAGCGACCGCCTCCGGAAGCTGATCTCGGCCGGCATCCTGAAGACCGTCCCCTACCAGGAGCCGGGCAGCCGCTCCCGCAACGAGTACCGCCTGACCGGCAAAGGCTGGGACCTGTGGCCTGTCCTGATGGCGCTGAGCCAGTGGGGCGAAAGGCACACCCTCGGCCCCGAGGGCCCCGTACTGGACGTCCGCCACACCGACTGCGACGCTCCGGTCCGCGTCGTCGTCGAGTGCTCCGCGGAGCACTCCGCCCTCACGCCCGGGGAAGTCACCGCCCGGCTGGGACCTGGCGCTCGCCTCCGGTCTTAAGCCATCGGCGCTCAATCCGTACGATCACAGGATCAGCGCCCGAAGTCACCTGCCGGTCATAATATTACGTGCGTCAGGCCATGAATTAGGCTTGAGCGCGGGGCAACGGCCTCACGGAGCGGATGGAGGAAGCTCGTGGTGCGCTACGCCAAGGAGCACAAGCAGGTGACGCGGCAACGGATCATCGAGACGGCCGGCCACCGGTTCAAGCAGGACGGCATAGACGGCTCGGGCATCTCCACGCTGATGTCGGATGCAGGGCTCACCAACGGTGCCTTCTACGCCCACTTCGCGTCCAAGGACGACCTGGTCGCCCATGTCGTGGCCGACGAACTGCGCACGCAGGTCGCGAGGTACGGCACCCTGCGGCCCGGCCGCCTCGGACTCGAGGACCTCATTCGCGAATATCTGTCCCCTGAGCACCGGGACCACCCCAGCCTAGGATGCCCCTCCGCCGCGCTGCTCGACGAGATCGGCCGCTGCGGAGATGGGACCAAGCAGGCCTACACCGACGGCGCGCGGGACGTCGTGGAAGAGATCGCCGCCCGCCTGGCACCTGAGGATCCGAAGTCCGCTCGCGGCAGGGCCATCGGGCTCTTCGCCATGATGGTGGGGACGTTGCAGCTGTCCCGCGCCCTGTCCGACCAGAAGTTCGCCGACGAGGTCCTTGAGCAGGGAATCGAGAACGCCCTCGCATTCATGAGGTGAGGGGGGATCCCTGTGGCCGCCCCACAGAGTCACCGGCAGGCGTCTCCAACGGGAACCACAATCAACCGCGGATGGCAGCCCCTGAACCCTGGTCCGGCCATCGCGTTCGAGCTGCTCACCCAAAGGGCGTCACGGCCCTGAGGCAACACCCTCGGCCCAGGCGACGACCACACTTCACGCCTACTACCGTTCCACGCCTACTACCGTTCGAGGAACCCAAGGGCCGTCTCCACGAACCGCCCGTGGAACCGGAAGATGCCGCGTTCGACCGGCGTGGTCAGGCGGCTCTACCGTCTTGATCGGGTTGATCGAGCCATTCGTAGGGTTGGGTCGCCCAGGGGTGCTGGGTGTGGCTATCAGGCGGCTGCCGTC
>NZ_JBEZLR010000230.1:0-2664 GCF_040652275.1 Streptomyces sp. NPDC048275 | reverse complement strand
ATACCGCGCGCCACCCGTGAGGGCGCTCTCTACCTTGACGCGGTGACGCACGCTCAGCACCACACCCCGGAGTACCCCAGCATCGTGAACGGTTCAATCGCGGCAGCCGTGCGCGGCTCTTTCGGCGATGTCAGGTTCACCGACCGCACTCGGGGCAGCGAGTTGTTCGTGAACCCGTTGATGTCCCTGTACTTCGCCTTCGACCTCCCGGGCCTGGCAGCCCGCTGCCTCTACCTGGATCGGATCGAGGACACCCACCTGATGCGCCAAGTCCATTCGAGGATTGCCGAGTTCCGCGAATCGGTAGTCACTCGTCCACCCCGCCGCTTCCCGCACTAGAGATCTTTAAGGACCCACGGGCTGTCGCTCCGGCCGTGGCTTTACGCCTCTTGCTGCCTCAGCCATTCCTTCTCCTGACCCGGGTCGGGCAGGGCCTGGCCGGCTTCGACAGCGGAACGTGCGGGACTGTCCTGGATCACCACAAGGATGCGGCGCTCGGGTATCCCGGTGATACGGGAAGCGGCCGCCGACAGCTCGAGTGCCAAGCGCGTCGTCTCCTCCTGTGGGTGGCCGCGGCGTGCCCAGCCGCCGATCAGGAGCGGCGTCCCGGGATCTCCACCGACGTAGACGCTGTCCTGCGGCAGCTCGGAGAAGACCACGTTGACGTAGGCGGGCGGGACGTGATTGATCTCCGCGTGGATCCGGGTGATCTCGGCGGCCAGGTCGCCCTTGGTGCCGGGCCTCAGAGTTCCCTGGGCGGTGGCGCAGGTGTAGATGGGCACGTCGACTCCTGAGATGTGAGAGCTGTGGGCGTGCCCCCCAAGGCATCGGGGGGCACGGCTGCGTTGGGGATGGTTCGTGGTGCAGGAGGGACCCCGCAGGGTGAGGGCTGGTGGCGGGGCCGTCGTGGTGCGGGGTGGTTAGTTGCTGTGGCCGGCGAGGGTCTTGAGGTCGGTGACCGTGTAGGCGAGGTCGAAGTGGAATCCCTTGCCGGTGCGCTGGATGGCCAGGTCGGCGAGTTCTTCGCCGTGGGCGGGGAGGAAGGAGAGATCGGCGGTGCCGATCCAGGCGTCGCTGATGGCGGTGTTGTCCAGGACGGACATGTGGTTCTGTCGGTAGTTGGTGACGTCAGTTGTTCGTGAAAGCTGACGGCACCAGGTGATGGCCCAGAAAGATGTTCGCGAATTCTGACGTCACCATCGGGGTTGCGGTGTCAAGCTGGATGTGCTCAGTAAAGGAGCACCCCCGATGCCGCCTGGCCAGTCGAAGGTCGAGTTGTACGCCGCGCTGCGGCGCGACTCCCGCGATGGCATGTCGAACCGGGCGTTGCAGTGCAAGTACGGCGTCACCTGGAGCACGGTCAACAAGGCCCTGACCTCGGCTTGGCCGCAGCCACGCACGACAACCGCTTCGGCGCGGCCGTCGAAGCTGGATCCGTTCACGCTGCTGATCGACGAGATCCTGCTCATTGATCTGGACGCGACCAGGAAACAGCGCCACACCGTCACCCCGGATCTACCGCCGTCTGATCGACGAGCACTCCTCGTCCGAGGCGTTGCGTTGACCACTTGAACCCGCACCGATGAGAGGGCGCAAGCGTCCTGCGAGCAACCGCGCGGTCCGGCCAGGGACTGAGAGTCCGGTGTTTATACCTTGCTCGCGACCACCATGTAGTTCTCGGCCTCAAGATCGAACGTGCTCAGTTCCGTTTGGAGTCCGACCCGGTGCAGCTCGACTTCGAGTTCCTCGTACCGGTAGGGCCAGCAGGACAGCAGTTCCGAGCGGACAAGAACCAACCCGGTCGCATCAACTTGCGCGATCGCAATCTCGATGTGGTGCTCCTCCTCCCAATGCGGCGCAATCTCCCAGCGGTAGACCACGACGGCATCGCGACCGTTCCGGCGGACGAGTCGGTCACTGATCTCCAGCCGGGAACCTCTGGCCCTCACGAGTTCCCAAGTGCGGGATGTGAGTACCAAGCGCCCGCCGGGGCGCAGAAGCCGTGACATCGACTCCAGAGCAGCACCCCTGCCTGTCGCGCCCGCGGCATGGTGAAGCGAGTTGCCAACGCAGAACACCATGTCGAACGTGTTGTCCTGGAAATGGTCGGGCAACTCTTCCCAGTTCGCCCGTACGGCCCGGACGGATGCCCCGAACTCCTCAGACAACTCTGCAGTCCGACGAACCATCGCCTCGCTGGCGTCAGTTGCGACAACCTGCATGCCACGACCGGCGAGGCCAACCGCCAACTGTCCGGTTCCGCACGAACAGTCGAGGACGTGAGCGTTCGACGGCAGGAGGTTGAGGACGTCGTCGAACGACGCAGCGAACTCGGCTGGAGGCAACTTTGCATCCGAGATGAGCCATTCGTACACCTCGGCAAGCACGTCATAGCCTGTCACAACCACTACCTCCGTCACGCGGCAGACTCACGGTAGGACGTCAGTCCATCAGCGGAGCAAGCCGGGCACCAATGGTTTTCGCAAGGATGGCTCTGACGGTGTTTGTGGGTTGTCAGTTGTCGGGCCTTCCACCTTGATCGTGGACACCTCGACACTGGATCTTGAGCCCAGGGAGAGGAGTCCCGGGTGGGGACCTACAAGTACTCGGCGGAGTTCCGGGCCGACGCGGTGGCGTTGGCCCGTTCGTCGGGCCGGCCCGTCT
>NZ_JBEZLR010000229.1:0-2681 GCF_040652275.1 Streptomyces sp. NPDC048275 | reverse complement strand
CTTCCTTCGCCCCTGCGGCCCCCGGTCCTTGCGTATCTCGAAGTCCATTGCATCCCCTGAGCTGGGGTGTTGCAACGACCACTAGAACTCAAGGACACGCCGGGGGCCTTCGGATCAAGCAGGGCTAGACGGCCACGGTTCCCTTCGACGGAGAGCCACTCGCCGGATCCTCACCCGGCTCAGCCGCAGCCGACCCGGCCCCCCGAAGCGGAACCTCCTTCACGAACACCGCGGCCACCAGAACGGCCACCGCCACCACCGCTCCCAGCAGGAACGCGGAGTGCGTACCGCTGGACACCGCGTGCTGGTACGCCTCGCGAGCCTCGGCCGGCAGCTTGGCAAGGCTGGCCGCATCGAGCTGAGCCGACTGCTCGGTGATCTTCGATCCCAGCGCCCCGGCCCGCTCGGACATCACGTCCTGGACCCGGTTGTTGAACAGCGCACCCATGATCGCGACACCGAAGGACGAGCCGAGCGTACGGAAGAGGGTCGTGGACGAGGACGCGACACCCATGTCCTTCATCTCGACGCTGTTCTGCGCGACCAGCATGGTGACCTGCATCAGGCAGCCCATGCCCAGGCCGAGCACGGCCATGTACAGCCCCGAGGTCAGCCTGCTCGTGTCGGTGTCCATCTGCGCGAGCAGGTACAGACCCACCGTCATCAGCACACCGCCGGCGAGCGGGAACACCTTGTACCGGCCGCTGTCGGTGGTGACCCGCCCGGCGACCATCGAGGTGACCAGCATCGCGCCGAGCATCGGCAGGAGCAACAGCCCGGAGTTGGTCGCGGACGCGCCCTGCACGGACTGCTGGTACAGCGGCAGGAAGAGGACGGCGCCGAACATCACGAAGCCGGTGATGAAGCCGATGATCGACATCAGCGTGAAGTTGCGGTTGCGGAAGATGTGCAGCGGCATGATCGGCGCGGCGGCCTTGGTCTGTACGAAGACGAAGCCGACGAGCGCGGCGACGCCGATGCCGATGAGCTCCATAATCCTGGCCGAGCCCCACGCGTACTCGCTGCCGCCCCAGGTGGTGACGAGGACGATGGCGGAGATACCGAGGGCCAGCAGTCCGGCACCGAGGTAGTCGATCTTCGCCTGGACCCGCTTCTTCGGCAGGTGCAGTACGGCGCTGACGGCGAGGAGCGCGACGACGCCGAGCGGCAGGTTGATGTAGAAGGACCAGCGCCAGCCCCAGTTGTCGGTGATGGTGCCGCCGACCAGCGGACCGCCGATCATCGCGAGCGCCATGACGCCGGCCATCATGCCCTGGTACTTGCCGCGCTCCCGCGGCGGAATCAGGTCACCGATGATCGCCATGACACCGACCATCAGACCGCCGGCGCCGAGTCCCTGAATGGCGCGGAAGCCGATGAGCTGCCCCATGTCCTGGGCCATGCCGCTGAGCGCGGAGCCGATCAGGAAGATCACGATCGAGGTCATGAAGGCGCCCTTGCGCCCGTACATGTCGCCGAGCTTGCCCCAGATCGGGGTGGAGGCGGCGGTCGCGAGGGTGTACCCGGTGACGACCCACGACAGGTGTTCGAGTCCGCCCAGTTCGCCCACGATCGTCGGCATCGCCGTGCCCACGATCATGTTGTCGAGCATCGCCAGCATCATCGCGATCATGAGCGCGAACAGCACGACGCGCACGCTGCGCGGCTTGTGCTCTGCCTGCTGCTCTGCCTGCTGATCCGACGGTTGATCCGGCTGTTGATCCGGCTGCCGCTCTGGCTGCTTTTCGGTCGCTATGACCGCTTTCGCGGTGTCCGCCATCGTTCCCACTCCCCTGGTCCTGCCGCATGCTCACCGGCGCTGGAGCGACTGCCCCCACCCGCCTACTTACTTGCCGACCGGCAAGTTGACTACACTGGGGAAAGTAGCCTCGTAACTAGCCGGGCGTCAAGTAAGTTTGCCTGGATTTACCAGTCGGGCGACGCGTACGTTTCAAGGAGTGCGGGGAGCACAAGGATGGGCGGCGACATCATGGACGGCACGAAGCGACAGCGCCGCGGGGACACCCGCCAGCGCATCCAGGACGTAGCCCTCGAACTCTTCTCCGAGCAGGGCTACGAGAAGACCTCGCTGCGCGAGATCGCCGAACACCTCGACGTCACCAAGGCGGCGCTCTACTACCACTTCAAGACCAAGGAAGAGATCCTCATCAGCCTCTTCCAGGACCTGACGAGGCCGCTGGACGAGCTGATCGAGTGGGCGAGGCAGCAGCCGCACACCCTGGAGACCAAGCAGGGAGTGCTGCGCCGCTACAGCGAGGCTCTCGACGGCGCGGCGCCCCTCTTCCGCTTCATGCAGGAGAACCAGGCGACGATACGGGAGCTGAGCATCGGCGAGACCTTCAAGGGCCGCATGCTGGACATGCTCGACATCATCAAGGACCCGGGCGCGCCGTTGACTGACCAGGTCCGTTGCATGAGCGCGCTCTTCTCGATGCACGCCGGGCTGTTCGCCCTCAGGGACGTCGACGCCGACCCCGAGGAGAAGCGCAAGGCGGTTCTGGAGGTCGCGATCGACCTGGTGACGCAGGCGCACGGGGGCGCTGCCGCTTCCTGAACCGCCTTGGCCCCTTAGGGCTTGCAGATCATTAACACGTCGTCTTGATCTTGTTGTGGGGCTCGCCTGTTTGGGCAAGGACTCGAGCCTGGAGGGCCGCGAGGGC
>NZ_JBEZLR010000228.1:0-2733 GCF_040652275.1 Streptomyces sp. NPDC048275 | reverse complement strand
GCGGGGAGCTGGTCGGCGAGCTGGCGGTACGTCAGACCGGGGCGCCAGGACGGGAGGTGGACCTCGTAGACCGAGAACGGCGCCTCGTGCACCGGAAGATCGGACCGGCCCGCCATCCATGCGCCATCGCGCCATACATGGGAGGAAGACGTCACGATCGAGGCGGTAGCGGGGGGAACTTCGGTGCGCCGGGCCATGGGATCGGCCCGCAGCGTGTGTGTGCCGTCGGGGCGGGTGATGTCGAATTTGTACGGCGTTCCCTCGCCGACGCCGGGCAGGAAGAGTTCCCAGACGCCCGTCGAGCCGAGCGAGCGCATGGGGTACGCGGTTCCGTCCCAATGGCAGAAGTCTCCGCAGACTCTGACCCCTCGGGCGTTCGGGGCCCAGACGGTGAACCGCGTGCCTTGGACGCCTTGATGAGTCATGGGGTGGGCCCCCAGCGCTCTCCAGAGTTCCTCGTGGCGGCCTTCGCCGATCAGATGCAGATCGAGCTCGCCCAGCGCGGGCAGGAAGCGGTACGGGTCCTGCACCTCGAACTCGTTGCCCCCGTATCTCACCGACAACACGTACTCGGGGATCGTGTCGAGCGGCAGCACACCCGAGAAGAGGCCGTCACCCGTCTCCTTCAGCTCCGTGCGCAGCCCGTCGACCATCACCGCGACGGCCTGGGCGTACGGACGCAGCGCTCGGAACACGATGCCGCCCGGCACTGGATGCGCGCCGAGCAGTGCATGCGGGTCGTGATGGGCACCTGTCAGCAGGCGCGCCCGGTCCGTCGCATCCATCGAAGCCACCGGCCTCGCGTCGACGGTGGTGGTGTGAACTGTCACTGCTTCAGCCTCCTCAAGGAATAAGGGGAAAAGAAGAAAGAGGGGAAGAGGGGAAGAGGGAAAGGGACGGGATGGATCGTTGCCTGTCGTCTTTCAGCGGCCTTCGGCGAGACGCCCGACCGCCGCCATCGGAACAGGCAGCCAGTCGGGCCGGTGTCTCGCCTCGTACAGCACTTCGTACACAGCCCTGTCCGTCTCGTATGCGCGCAGCAGCTCGGGCTCCTTGCGCGGGTCCCAGGCCGCCGCGGCGGCGTAACCCGCGCAGTAGGCCTCCCGGCAGCGATGCGCCCACTGCGGGCGCCACGGGCGGCGGGACCGCGCGGCGTAGTCGAAGGAGCGCAGCATGCCCGCGACGTCGCGTACGGGTGACTGGAGGCGTCGGCGCTCGGTGAGCGGACGGGCCGGCTCGCCCTCGAAGTCGATGACGGACCACTGCCGTCCGGCCCGCAACACCTGACCGAGGTGGAGATCGCCGTGAATCCGCTGTGCCGGACGAGTCGGCGCATCGAGAGTCGCGACCGCGTCGAAGGCGGCCCGCAGCCCGGGCACGTACGGCCGGAGTTCGGGCACGGAGCGGGCCGTGGCGTCGAGACGCTCGCTCATCGCGGCCGCAAGTCGCTCGTGCTGTGGCGGACCTGGGGCGTCGACAGGGAACGCCGCCGCCAGCGCCAGATGCACCTCGGCGGTGGCCCGCCCCAGTTCGTACGCCTCTTCGGTGAACTTCCTTTCCAAGGTGAGCGATTGGAGCGCCAAGGTCCAGCCGTCGGAGGCATCGCGCAGGAACGGCTGGAGCACCCCGAGCGTGGCCTCCCGTGGCCGTGAGGTACGAAACCATGCCGCGGGGGCGGGTACGCGGGTGCAGCCCTGACGGGTCAGCGCCCAGGGCACTTCGAGGTCCGGGTTGATGCCCGGCTGGATACGGCGGAAGACCTTCAGGATGAAGGCGTCTCCGTACACGAGTGAGGAGTTGGACTGCTCGGTGTCGAGGAGGCGGGGAGTCAGGCCGCCGGGGACCGTCACCCGTGCGTCCCGCTCGAAGAGCAGCGGCCCCGCCGTTCCCGGGGTGCGCAGCCGTTCCAGGAGCAGCCCGGTCGCCTTGGGGTCGTGGAAGGCGTCGTACACATCGAGGTCGGCCAGTGGGCCCGCGCTCGCACGGCCGATGAAGGCGTGCGCGAGCCGGGGCGGCAGGACCCTTTGGGCGCCGAGGAGGAGTTGATAGCAGTCGTCGGCAGGGGGAGTGCCGGGGCCGCCGAGGGTGGGCCGGCCCAGATGTTCGGTGCGTATCAGGAGATGCAGGCAGCCCGGGTACAACTCGGTCGACGACACCACGGTCAGACCGGTGACGGGGTAGCCCTTGCCCGCGAACCATCGCTGTCGCGGCAGCCATTCCCGCAGCAGCTCGGCGAGCGAGGTGAGCAGCGCGGTGGGGGCGTGGCTGCCCGGACGGTGCAACGCGGTCTTCGGCATGGCGACACGTCCTTTCAGAGGCGGACGATCTTTGCTGGATGCACCTTTGCTCGGCGCATGATCAAGATCGCCTGGCAGCGACGGGGGCGACTGCGCGTCGCAGCCGGAACCAGTAGAAGCCGTGGCCTGCGAGGGTGAGCAGGTAGGGAAGTTCGCCGATGGCGGGGAAGCGGACTCCGCCGATCAGCTCGACGGGGTGGCGGCCGTTGAACGTCCGCAGGTCCAGTTCCGTCGGCTGGGCGAAGCGGGAGAAGTTGTGGACGCAGAGGACGAGGTCGTCCTTGTATTCGCGCAGGAACGCGATCACTGCCGGGTTCGACGACTGGAGTTCCGTGTAGGAGCCGAGGCCGAAGGCCTTGTTCTGTTTGCGGATCTCGATCATGCGGCGGGTCCAGTGCAGCAGTGAGGACGGTGAGGACATCGACGCTTCGACGTT
>NZ_JBEZLR010000227.1:0-2760 GCF_040652275.1 Streptomyces sp. NPDC048275 | reverse complement strand
TCCGCCTTGCAGTTGGACGCACCAGACCCCGCTCACCAGCGTTTATAGGGCGCCGCCGATTTCCTGCGACTTGATCCGCCGGACAGGCCCTAGAACGCCAAGCCGTGGGACAGCAGGGGGAGGTGACGGTCGTACAGCTCCGCCAGGTCCTCCTCGCCACCGCCCTCGACCCAGTGCCGTACGAGTGTGGTGAACACGGCGATGATGGCCGCCGCCGCACACTTCACGTCCAGGTCCCCGGCGGCCCGCCCGCTGCGCTCCGCGATGATCGCGGCGATCGCCTCCTCGCTGCGCTGCTGCTCGCCGACCGAGCGGGCCCGGATCGCGGGGTCCGTGAAGGTGATCCGGGTCCGCAGCAGCAGTTCTTCGCGGTCCTGCTCGAGCATCTGCCCCATCGGCCCCTTCAGGGCGTGCAGGATCGCGTCGACGATGGGTTCGTCGGCGGGCCGCGCGCGCAGGGCCTCGGCGAGTGCGGGGTCGTACTCGTCCTGGATGACCACGTCCTCCTTGGTGGGGAAGTACCGGAAGAACGTGCTCGACGAGATCTCCGCCGCCTCCGCGATCTGGTCGACGGTCGTCGCCTCGTACCCGTGTTCGCCGAACAGGCGGTACGCCTCGCGCCGGACGCGCTCGCGGGTCTTCTGCTTCTTGCGCTCCCGCAGACCGAGGGGTGCGGCCGAGGTCTCCTGCATCGTCATGCCACCGATTCTGCGTGCTCCGGCGCTGTCGGGGCCACCTTGGGCGACGCGGAGGACGTGGTGGAGGACTTGGAGGATGTACGGGATGTCGTGGACCGGCTCGGCAGGTAGCGCGCGGCGAGTACGGCGGCGATCAGCGAGATCACTCCGCAGGCTGTCAGGACCAGGTTCATTCCATGGATGAAGGCTTCGTGCGCGGAGACAGCGAGGCCGGTGTCCTGCAGCTGCCGGGCGACCTCGTCCGCGCCGGACACCGAGTCGCGGGCCGCGTCGGCCGCCTGCGCCGGGAGGCCGTCGGTGCTGAGCCGGTCCAGGTAGCCGTAGCCGAGCAGGCTGCCGAGGCCCGCCACGCCGAGGACGCCGCCGAGTTGCTGGAGGGTCTCCAGCACGCTCGTCCCCTGTCCGGTGTTGTCGACCGGCAGTGAACCCATCACCAGGCTGGTCGCGGGTACGACGGCGAGCCCGAAGCCCAGCCCGGTGACGGAGAGCCACAGCGCGGTGAAGGCGTAGCCGTCCCCACTGTTCGAGGTCGCGCCGAGGAAGACGCCCGCGGCAAGGAGTGCCATGCCGAACGGGATGACGGTGCGGGCGCCGAGCCGTGGAACGAGGGATTCGCTCACCGTGGCGGCGGCCATCAGCCCGCCGATCAGGGGCAGTACGCGGATCCCGGTGGCGAAGGCGTCGTTGCCGAGCACGGCCTGCAGGTACTGCGGGACGACGAAGAGGATGCCCATCACGGCGAAGTTGACGAAGACCGCGATCAGCGTGCCCCACAGGAACCGGCGATCGGCGAACAGCTTGAAGTCGACCAGCGGGTGCGGGTGGCGGCGCTCGCGCAGCACGAATCCGGTGAGCAGGGCGGCTCCGCCGACGAGGGTGGCCAGCACCGTGGGGTCGGTCCAGCCGTCGCGCGGGATCAGGATCGTGCCGTACACCAGTGCGGTGATGCCGAGGGCGCTCAGTACGGCGCCGAGGGCGTCGAAGGGGACGGAGGTCTCGCGCTTCTTGTCGCTCGGCAGCAGCCACAGCCCGGCGGCCAGGGCCAGGACGGTGACGGGCACGTTGAAGAGGAAGACCGAGCCCCACCAGAAGTGGTCGAGCAGCCAGCCGCCGACGAGGGGGCCCACGGGCATACCCAGGGCGGTGGCGGCGGTCCAGGTGGCGATGGCCTTCGGCAGCTCCTCCTTGGCGAAGACGCGCGGCAGGATCGCCATCGACAGCGGCAGGATCATGGCCGCGCCGAGGCCGAGGACGGCCCGTGCCGCGATGACCGTCGCGGGCGAGCCGGCGAGCGCGCCGCCCACCGAGGCGAGGCCGAAGAGGGCGATCCCGGAGAGCAGAAGCCGTTTGTGGCCGTAGCGGTCGCCCAGCATGCCGATCGGGAGCATCGCCACGGACAGGGTCAGTAGATAGCCGCCGCCGATCCACTGCAGCTGCGAGCTGTCGGCGTGCAGATCGCCGGCGAGGGTCGGCAGGGCGACGTTGATGATCGTGCCGTCGAGCGCGACGATCAGCACGCTGAACGTGAGGGCGGCCAGCGCTAACCAGCGGCGGGGGGAGCGGGCCAGGGCGGACGACGACGGAGACAGGTCTGGCATGGACATACGGACCTCCAGGAAGGGAGCAACCTGATGAAAGACTACTCCCAAATGGGAGTCCACTGTCAATATGGAGTTGTCTATCAGATTAAGAGGGGTGTGGCGCGCCCTCACCACGTGTACGGGAGATCCACCTCGATCACGGTCGGCCCCCCGAGAGGGCTGGTCATCCGCAGCGTGCCGTCGAGCGCGGCAACCCGCCGCCGCATGCCGAGCAGCCCCGAGCCGCCCGCTTCTCCCCCAGAGCCGAAAGTCTGGGTGATCCCGGCACCGCCCTGGCCCTCGTCCCGTACGACCACGCTCAAACCCGCCGCCGTACGGGCGAGTCGGATCGACGCACGCTCCGAACCACTGTGCTTCCCGGCGTTCGTCAGCGCCTCGGCGACCACGAAGTACGCCGCCGCCTCGATCGCGGCCGGTGCCCGGGAACCGCTCTGTGCCCCGTCCTCCAGACCGTCCACGAC
>NZ_JBEZLR010000226.1:0-2908 GCF_040652275.1 Streptomyces sp. NPDC048275 | reverse complement strand
CCCTCGGCCCCGGGGGGTCGGGTGCGGGGGGGGGCCCCCCCCCCCCCCCCCGGCCGCCCCCCTTTCACGTAAAACTGCAGACTACGACGCCGCCGCGTCCGCCGCCTGGGCCTTCAGCGCGCGCTCGACGCCCGAGCGGGACTCCGAGACGAGCCGGCGCAGGGCCGCGTTGGGCTCGGCGGAGGCCAGCCACGCGTCCGTCTTGGCGAGGGTCTCCTCGGAGACCTGGATCGACGGGTAGAGGCCGATCGCGATCTGCTGGGCGATCTCGTGCGAGCGGGCGTCCCAGATCTCCTTGACCACGGCGAAGAACTTGTCCGTGTACGGGGCGAGCAGCTCACGCTGGTCGGTCTGCACGAAGCCGCCGATCACCGCCTCCTGCACGGCGTTCGGGAGCTTGTCGGACTCGATGACCGAGGCCCAGGCCTCCGCCTTCGCCTCCTCGGCGGGACGCGCGGCACGGGCGGTGGCCGCGTGACGCTCACCCGCCGCCGTCTTGTCGCGCTCGTACTCGCCGGCGATCTCCACCTCGTCGTAACGCCCGACCGCCGCGAGCCGCTCCACGAACGCCCAGCGCAGCTCGGTGTCGACGGCGAGGCCCTCGATGGTCTCCCGGCCCTCGAGCAGGGCCTCCAGGAGGTCCAGCTGCTCCGGCGTACGCGCGGTCGCGGCGAAGGCGCGTGCCCAGGCCAGCTGGTGGTCGCTGCCCGGCTCGGCCGCGTGCAGGTGCGCGAGCGTCGCGTCGGTCCAGCGGGTCAGCAGCGCCTCGCGGGCCGTCGGGTCGGCGTACAACTCGATCGCCAGCTTGACCTGGCGCTGCAGCGACTGCACGACACCGATGTCGGACTCCTTGCCGATGCCCGACAGCACCAGGGACAGGTAGTCGCGGGTCGCGAGTTCCGCGTCGCGCGTCATGTCCCACGCCGATGCCCAGCACAGGGCGCGCGGGAGGGACGCCTCGAAGTCGCCCAGGTGCTCCGTCACGAAGGCGAGGGACTGCTCGTCCAGGCGGACCTTCGCGTACGACAGGTCGTCGTCGTTGAGCAGGAAGACGGCCGGGCGGGGCTTGCCGACCAGTCCCGGTACGGCGGTCAGGTCGCCGTCGACGTCCAGCTCGATGCGCTCGTCGCGCAGCAGCTTGCCGCTGCCGTCGTCCAGGTTGTAGAGGCCGATCGCGATGCGGTGCGGGCGGAGGATCGGCTCACCCTTCGCGCCGGCGGGCAGGGCGGGGGCCTCCTGGCGGATGGCGAAGGAGGTGATGACGCCGTTCGCGTCCGTCTCGACCTCGGGGCGCAGGATGTTGATGCCCGCGGTCTGGAGCCATTTCTCCGACCAGTTCTTCAGGTCGCGCCCGGAGGTCTCCTCCAGGGCGCCCAGCAGGTCGGACAGGCGCGTGTTGCCGTACGCGTGCGCCTTGAAGTACGCCTGTACGCCGCTGAAGAACTCGTCCATGCCGACGTACGCGACGAGCTGCTTGAGGACGCTCGCGCCCTTCGCGTACGTGATGCCGTCGAAGTTGACGAGGACGTCGTCCAGGTCGCGGATCTCGGCCATGATCGGGTGGGTGGAGGGCAGCTGGTCCTGCCGGTACGCCCATGTCTTCATGGAGTTGGCGAAGGTGGTCCAGGAGTGCGGCCAGCGCGAGTCGGGCGCGTACGCCTGGCAGGCGATGGACGTGTAGGTGGCGAACGACTCGTTCAGCCACAGGTCGTTCCACCACTCCATGGTCACGAGGTCGCCGAACCACATGTGGGCCAGCTCGTGCAGGATCGTCTCCGCGCGCACCTCGTACGCGGCGTCGGTGACCTTGGACCGGAACACGTACTGGTCGCGGATCGTCACCGCGCCCGCGTTCTCCATCGCGCCCGCGTTGAACTCCGGCACGAAGAGCTGGTCGTACTTCTTGAAGGGGTACGCGTAGTCGAACTTCTCCTGGAACCAGTCGAAGCCCTGCCGCGTCACCTCGAAGATCGCGTCCGAGTCGAGGAACTCGGCGAGCGAGGGCCGGCAGTAGATGCCGAGCGGGACGGACTGCCCGTCCTTCTCGTAGACGCTGTGCACGGAGTGGTACGGGCCCACGATGAGCGCGGTGATGTACGTGGAGATCCGCGGCGTCGGCTCGAAGGCCCAGATGTCGTCCTTGGGCTCGGGCGTCGGCGAGTTGGAGATCACCGTCCAGCCGGTGGGCGCCTTCACGGTGAACTGGAAGGTGGCCTTCAGGTCGGGCTGCTCGAAGGACGCGAAGACGCGGCGGGCGTCCGGGACCTCGAACTGGGTGTAGAGGTACGCCTGCTGGTCGACGGGGTCGACGAACCGGTGCAGGCCCTCGCCGGTGTTGGTGTACGCGCAGTCCGCGACGACGCGCAGGACGTTGCGTCCCTCCAGCAGACCCTGGAGCGCGATCCGGGAGTCCTGGAAGACCGCGGCCGCGTCCAGCGGGTCTCCGTTGAGGGTCACCTCGTGGACGGTCGGAGCCACCAGGTCGATGAAGGACTCCGCGCCTCCCCCAGTCTCGGCTTCGCTCGACCGGGAGGTACCCCCACCGGCGACGTCGAAGCGCACCGTGGTCACGGACCGGTAGGTGCCGCCCTCCTGCGCGCCCGTGAGGTCGAGGTCGATCTCGTACGAGTCAACGGTGAGCAGGTTCGCCCGCTGCTGCGCCTCTTCGCGGGTCAGGTTTGTGCCAGGCACGCGGTCATCTCCTCGTTATGTGACGGTTGCGCCATCCTTCCACGGGACCTGCACGGAAGCGATGTCCATGTTTCTTCGCCCCCGCCGCCCTTACCCGTCCCATCCGTACCTGGGGGCTCCGCCCCCAGCCCCCCGCCAGGGGCGCTGCGCCCCCTGGACCCCCGCCTTCGCCCGAAGGGCTCGTCCTCAAACGCCGGACGGGCTGACATACCCAGCC
>NZ_JBEZLR010000225.1:0-2986 GCF_040652275.1 Streptomyces sp. NPDC048275 | reverse complement strand
GGCTGATCCGGACCGGGGAGGGCGCCTGCGGCGTGCCGCAGCCGTCGGTGCCGTTGCCCCACAGGCGGACGTGGACCTCGCGCAGCGGCTTGGCGTGTGGCCAGGTAATTCCCCAGGCACTGGTCCGGACGGCGTCGGCATCCATCATTTGCTCGCTGGCGAACCGTCAGCCACTCGTGGGCGTCTTGTCGTCTGGGATGGGGGCCTTATGACGCAGGAACCGGGTAACAGCAGCGATCGCATGTCGAAGAATTTGGACGACGCGCTGGTCACACTCACTAGCGAACTCGTTCGAGCGGACGCCAAGGCCAACACCGTTCTCGCGTTGACCAGCTTAGGCCTGGTCTTCCTCGCCACACGTGGTGGCTACCATGACCAACCGCCCGCCGTCTTGGCAGTGGGCGCCCTTGGTACCGCCTGTCTGATGATCGCTACTGTGCTCCTGCTGATGACTGTCCGTCCCGTACAGATCGACAACCTTGATCTGGAGGACTGGACGCGCTGGGCCACGCTGGAACCAGATGCGCTGAGTGAACACATGCGGACGGATCTGCGGGCCAAGAGAGTCGCAGCTCTGGCACGCCTGGTGAGGGACAAGTTCCGGCGACTGCAGCATGGGGTCAACTTCATCCAGGCCGGAATCGGCTTGCTGTTTACGGCCGCGGTCCTGTCCCTGCTCCTGTAGGACCGTGTCCCACCTGGTCAGTTCAAGGAGCCGCTGGAAGCAGCTGAGCCCGGCGGTACGTACCCGTGCTGGCAGGGCCACCGCTACACCCGCTCCGTAGTTTTCCCGCGGCTGCACGTCGTCTCCCGCGTCCGGACTGTGGCAGTGTCACGCCCACTGCATGCCCAGATTCCGCAGCGCGTCCAGCTGGTCCGGGGTGAGTTTGTCCCGCCTCGACTTGGGGTTCGAGACCCACGCGCGCAGCTTCACGACCACCGGCTCCGCTTTACCGTCGACTGCGATGGATCGGCGGCCCGGCGTCAGGCGAGGGGAAGGCCCCGTCTCGCGAAGCAGTTGTCATTCGCTGCGCACGGCTTCCAGGGCGGCGCGGACGAGCGTGAAGGCGAGTGCGGCGGCTTCATCGTCGGCGAGGGGGCAGTTGATCTTGTAGGGGTCGGAAGGGGCGACGTTGCGGGGCTGGATGCGGCCGTTGTCTTCGTCGTTCAGGCTGAGGCGCTCAAGGTCGTCAGGGCCGAGGCGCAGGGTCATGCCGCCGTTGCTTGGGCGGAGGTAGGCGACGGCTCCGTAGCGCTGGGGGCCGTTGTCCCGGATCATCAGGTAGTCGGCGAGGCCGTCGAAGGTCTTGGAGGAGCGGCCGAAGGCTACGACGATGTTCTCCTCTTCCAGGAGCCGCTTGATGAACTTTTCGGTCTGGACGGTGCGTTCGTGGTTTTTGCCGGCACGTCCGTAGATGAACTTCATCAGGGCGACGTGGTCTTCGGGTGCTAGGGAGGGGGAGGCGCCGTCGGGTGTCGCGGAGGCTGAGGCGCTGAGCGTTGCCGCTTCGCTGTCTGTTTCCGTGTCCGCGGTCTCTGCGTGGGACGGAGCGGCGTCCACGGGCGGCGTCGTGTGGGATGCAGAGCCGGTCGCGCGCTCGTACTCCACGATCTCCTGCGGTGACCCCTCGATGATGCGCATTCGGGCAGCCCCCTGGTCGTTGGTCGGCGGCCAACTCCCGCCTTCCTTCAGTACGTTACCTAAGGCCGCCTCTCGATGAGATTGCTTTAGATAAATCCCTGCCTTTCGCGTGTGACTTTTGCTCAGGCTCTGGCGGTCGGGCTGGACCAGACCGGGTCTTCGGTCGGAGCACGTCGTACTGTCCGGGAGTAGACGGCGTGTCCGCTTCAGGACTGGCCCATCCGCGGCGGTGCGTGCGCTGCCGATGTTTGTAACCGCTTCACCGCACCGCGCAAGCAGAAGCACACCGTCCGGCGAATCCACCAGCGGCTCGCACAGGACTACGGCTTCGGCCAGGCGTCATATTCGACGGTCTGCGACTACCTCCTGGTCCGCCGCCCGTAGATCGAGGTCGAGGCCCGGGAAGGCCACCGGCATTTGGACGGGATGGTTCCTCAGGTGCATCTTCCCGGCGAGGAAGCGGAGGTCGACTTCGCCGACGTGTGGGTCTGGCTGGCTGGCGGGCGAGGTGGTCAAGTGCCACCTGTTCACGCTGCGGATGTCGTACTCGGGCAAGGCCGTCCACCGGGTCTATGCCTCGCAGGCCCAGGAGTCCTGGCGAGAGGCGATGTCGGCCCAGCCCTTGCTCGCGGCAGTCAGCAGTACGGTTGCTGGTTGGTCAGGGACGCCGCCACCCTCGTCCACACGCCGAACAGTCGGTAAAGGCTGGGCAGAGCACCCTGGGCCTGGACCGTCCGCGTGTCTGCCAAGGTGACCCCGGGAATGCCCAGGAGTGTCGAGGCCACTGAAGCCGACTGCCAGCGGACCATGAGCACGGACGGGTCCGCAGGGACTTCTGACACCTTCGGCACTGTGGCGAGACTGGCAGCGACGGCTTTCTCGATGGCCGCACGTGCTTCTTCCGCCGGTCGTAGATGTGCCGCGAATCGGTCCCGCGCGTACTTCACGGCCACGGTCGTGACCGAGGCGTCCCATTCCGCCATTTCTGTGCAGGCAGAGTCGTCACCGGTGAGAACCGCCACCGGAACGCCGATGGCGGCCGCGGTGGCGTGGGCCAGTCCGATCTCGCCCACGGGACGGCCGTCCAGCCACATGTCTTCGATCTCGTGCCCCATGAAACTGTGACTCAGTACACCAAGAGCGCCGGCCCGCGAGTGGTAGCCGACGCAGATCACGGCGTCGTGCTCGGGAATGAGGCCTTCGAGCATGAGCATCTGCTTGGGCTTGCCGCGGATGAGGCGGGCTGCGGGGCAATGCCACGTAGTTAGGAAACGGCGAGGATTTTGATGTTGGGCGGGTCAAGGTGGTGAGTGGTGGATTCGGTGGGTTGTTTCTTTCTGTAGG
>NZ_JBEZLR010000224.1:0-3113 GCF_040652275.1 Streptomyces sp. NPDC048275 | reverse complement strand
GATGGAGTGTCCGGCGAGGTAGTCGGGGCGCAGTCCCCAGCTTTCCAGGAGGCGGAAGAGGGCGACTTCGATGGCGAACAGGGCGGGCTGGGTGTGCCGGGTCTGGTCGAGCTGTCCGTCCGGGTTGGTGGCGATGATGTCGCGCAGCCCGGGTTCGAAGTGTTCGAGGACCGCGTCGAAGGCGTCGGCGAACGCGGGATAGGTGTCGTACAACTCCTGCCCCATGCCGACGCGTTGGGCGCCCTGTCCGGTGAACAGGAACGCCAGCCTGCCGGGCCGTGTCGCGTCTCCGGTCACCACCGAGCTGTGGCTGCGGCCGGCGGCCAGGGACTGAAGGCCGGCCCGCAGAGCGTCCGCATCGGCGCCCACCACCGCGGCCCGGTAGTCGAACACGGTCCTGGTGGTGGCCAGGGAATGGGCGACATCGCCCGCGGCCGCCTGCGGACGCTCCGCCAGCCAGGCGTGCAGCCGCTTGGCCTGTTCCCGCAGCGCGCGGTCGGACTTGGCCGACAGCGGCCAGACGAACGGCCCCGTGTGCTCCGGTACTTCGGGTGAAAGCTTCGCACCGGACGCGGCGGGCTCCTCGGGCTCGGGAGCCTCCTCAAGGATCACATGGGCGTTGGTGCCGCTGATGCCGAAGGAGGACACTCCCGCACGCCGAGGATGCCCGTCGCGCTCCCAGGGCCCGGCGTGCGCGAGCAGTGAGACGGCACCCTCCGCCCAATCGACGTGCGGCGAGGGCGCGTCCAGGTGGAGGGACTTGGGCAGAACACCGTGGCGCATCGCCATGACCATCTTGATGACGCCCGCGACACCGGCCGCGGCCTGCGCGTGCCCGATGTTCGACTTGATGGAGCCCAGCCGCAGCGGCTTGTCGGCCGGCCGGTCCTGCCCGTACGTGGCGAGGATCGCCTGCGCCTCGATCGGGTCGCCCAGCGTGGTTCCGGTGCCGTGTCCCTCGACCACGTCCACGTCCGCGCTGCGCAGCCGCGCGTCCGCGAGGGACTGCCGGATCAGCCGTTCCTGGGCGGGCCCGTTGGGGGCGGTCAGACCGTTGCTCGCCCCGTCCTGGTTGACGGCGCTGCCCCGGACCACCGCGAGGACCTGGTGCCCGTTGCGCTCGGCGTCGCACAGCCGCTCCACCAGCAGCAGGCCCGCGCCCTCGGCCCAGCCGGCCCCGTCGGCGGAAGCCGAGAACGACTTGCACCGGCCGTCCGGGGACTGGCCACGCTGCCGGCTGAACTCGATGAACACCCCGGGCGTGGCCATCACGGTGACCCCGCCCGCCAGCGCCAGATCACACTCTCCCCGCCGCAGCGCCTGGACGGCCAGGTGCAGGGCGACCAGGGAGGACGAGCAGGCGGTGTCGACGCTCACGGCCGGGCCCTCGAAACCGAAGGTGTAGGCGACCCGGCCGGAGGCGACACTGCCCGCGCTTCCGCTGCCCACCAGGCCCTCGAAGCCCTCGGGCGCCGGGTGCAGCCGGGCACCGTAGTCGCTGTACATCACCCCGGCGAACACGCCGGTGCTGCTGCCGCGCAGGGCGGCCGGATCGATCCCGGCATCCTCGAACGCCTCCCAGGCGGTCTCCAGGAGCAGCCGCTGCTGCGGGTCGATGGCCTGCGCGTCCCGCGGGGAGATCCCGAAGAACCGGGGGTCGAAGTGGCTGGCGTCGTAGAGGAATCCGCCCTCCTTCGCCACCGAGGTGCCCAGGTGCTCCGGGTCGGGGTGATACAGCTCGTCCAGCGGCCAGCCGCGGTCGGTCGGGAAGCCGGCGACCGCGTCCTTCTCGTCGGCGACCAGCTGCCACAGCTCCCGGGGCGAGCGGACCCCGCCGGGGAACCTGCAGCCCATCCCGACAATCGCGACCGGCTCGTTCAGACCGGACTCCAGCTCCCGCACGCGTTCCCGCGCCTGGTGCAGGTCGGCCGTCACCCACTTGAGATAGTCGACGAGTTTCTGCTCTTTGTCGGTAGGGCTCATGACTGCTGCACGCTCCTTCCCAGCTCGTTGTCGATGAAGGCGAAGACCTCGTCGGCGCTGGCGTCCTGGATCCGGTCGGCGACCGAGGCGTCGGCGGTCCCGCGTTCCGCGGTCCACTGCGCGAGCACGGTCTGCAGCCGGAGGGTGATCTCCCGGTCCAGCCGCTCGTCGCGGTCGAGCCCGGTCAGCGAGGCCCCCAGCCGGTCCAGCTCATCGAGGATCGGCAACCGGGCCTCAGCGGGGGCGATCTGGGCCAGCAGATAGTGGGCGATGGCCTGCGGGGTGGGGTGGTCGAAGACGAGGGTGGCCGGCAGCTTGCGGCCGACGGCCGCGCCCAGCCGGTTGCGCAGCTCCACCGCGGCCAGCGAGTCGAAGCCCAGCTCCTTGAACGGGCGATCCGCGCGCACCGCGCCGGCGGAACTGCTCCCCAGCACCGTCGCGGCCTGCAGCTGTACGACTTCGAGCAGCGCCGCCGGCCGCTCGGCCTCGGGCAGGGCGGCCAGCCGCTGCGCCAGCGCCTCCGCCGCGCCCGCCTCCGAGCGGCGGCGAGCCGGGACGCGGACCAGCCCCCGCAGCAGCGCCGGCACCTCGCCGGCCCGCAGAGCCCGCTGGTCGAAGCGGGCGGCGGTGACGACGGGCCGGTCCTGGCCCAGTGCACGGTCCAGCAGGGCGAGCCCCTGTTCGGCGCTGAGCGGGTGCAGACCGCCGCGGCTCATCCTGGCCAGGTCGGCCCGGTCGAGGGAGGCGGTCATCGCGCTCTCCTCCTCCCAGCGGCCCCACGCGATGGACAGCGCGGCCCGGCCCTGGGCCCGCCGGTGGGCGGCCAGGGCATCCAGGAAGACGTTGGCGCAGGCGTAGTTGGCCTGGCCGGGGCTGCCCAGCACGCCGGCCACGGAGGAGAAGAGCACGAAGTGCCGCAGATCCTCGGTGAGTTCGTGAAGGTTCCACGCCGCGTCCACCTTGGGCCGCAGCACACTGTCGAGCCGGTCCGGGGTCAGGGACGCGACCAGGCCGTCGTCCAGGACTCCCGCGGCATGGAAGACGGCGGTCAGTGGCTGGTCGGCGGGGATGGCGGTGAGGAGTGCGGACAGTGCGTCGCGGTCGGCGACGTCGCAGGCGGCGAGGGTGAC
>NZ_JBEZLR010000223.1:0-3113 GCF_040652275.1 Streptomyces sp. NPDC048275 | reverse complement strand
AACGTCGAAGCGTCGATGTCCTCACCGTCCTCACTGCTGCACTGGACCCGCCGCATGATCGAGATCCGCAAACAGAACAAGGCCTTCGGCCTCGGGTCCTACACGGAACTCCAGTCGTCGAACCCCGCGGTGATCGCGTTCCTGCGCGAATACAAGGACGACCTCGTCCTCTGCGTCCACAACTTCTCCCGCTTCGCCCAGCCGACGGAGCTGGACCTGCGGGCGTTCAACAGGAGGAACCCGGTCGAGCTGATCGGCGGGGTGCGTTTCCCGGCGATCGGTGAGCTGCCGTACCTGCTCACCCTCGCAGGCCACGGCTTCTACTGGTTCCGGCTGCGCGAGGACGCCGCGTAGAACCCTGGCGGGGCGGCGGTTTCCCCCGTCCCGCCTTGGGCACGCATCAGTAACACCCCGACTCCCCCGGTTTTCGGGTCCCTGGGTCTCCGGGGCCCCGGCTCTCCGAGTTACCGAGTCACCGGGTCTCCGGGTCCCTAGATCCCTTGGTCACTGGGGAAAGGACGCGCCGTCATGTCGGAAGCCGCAACCCACTCTGCCACGGCCCCCGTCGCACGCCCCGAGTTGCTCGCGTCGCTCGATCCGTTGCTGCGGGAATGGCTGCCACGGCAGCGGTGGTTCGCGGGCAAGGGGCGTCCGGTGACCGGTTTCTCTCTGGTGACGGCCAACGAACTGCTGCCGCTGACTGGGCAGTTGGGCCTGTTCCATCTTCTCGTACGGGCACACCAGCCCCTCACTCCGGCTCGGGGGGCCGCCGCGCACCCCGGCGGCGACTGCTACCAGCTGCTGATCGGCGTACGGGAGGCGCTGCCACCACGGCTCGCGCCCGCGCTGATCGGGCACGTGACGGAAGGGCCGCTGGCCGGGCGCACCGTGTACGAGGCGCTGCACGACCCGCGCCCCGCCGACATACTCCTGGAAGCACTGCGCACCCGGGCCCGCGTCGGCGAACTCCGCTTCGAACGGGACCGGCGCCAGGAGATCCGGGGCGATCTGATGCCACGGCTGGTGACATCGGAACAGTCCAACTCGTCTCTCGTCTACGGAGATACGTTAATCCTGAAGCTGTTGCGCCGCACCGCGCCCGGGATCAACCCCGACCTGGAGCTGCCGCTGGCGCTGTCCCGGGAGGGCTGTCCGCGGGTGCCGGCGCCGGCGGCGTGGATGGTCGCCGACGTGGACGAGGAGACGTACGTCCTCGGAGTGCTGCAACCCTTCGTCCGGGGCGCGACGGACGGCTGGGAACTCGCGCTGCGCGAACTGGGCAAGGGTGAGGACTTCCCCGAGGACTTCAGCAGGAACCTCGGCGGGGAAGGCTTCCGCGGGGAGGCCTCCCGTGGCGAGGCCTCCCGTGGGGAAGGCTTAGGCGGGCAAGGCTTCGGCGAGGAGGCGCGGGCGCTGGGGCGGGCCACCGCCGAGGTGCACACGGCGCTCGCCCGCGCGCTGCCCACGGTCACCTGGGGACGCGCGCAGCTGGCACTGCTCGTCGACGGCATGACCGAGCGCCTGGAGGCGGCGGCGCAGGCGGTACCCGCGCTGCGTCCGTACGCTCCCGGACTGCGGACGGCCTTCTCCGCGCTGGCCGATCTGACCGCCGAGGGGCAGACCTGGACCGCGCAGCGCATCCACGGGGATCTGCACCTCGGCCAGTGCCTGCGCTCGCCCTCCGGAAAATGGTCGCTCATAGACTTCGAGGGCGAACCGTCGAAACCGCTCGCCGAGCGCCGCATGCCACAGCCATCCGTGCGGGACATCGCCGGAATGCTCCGTTCCTTCGACTACGCGGCCCGGTCGCACCACCCGCCGGCGCCCGGCTGGGCCGACACCTGCCGGGCCGCTTACTGCTCCGGGTACGCGGAGGTCGCCGGGCGTGACCCGCGTACCGACCCCGTCCTGCTGCGCGCCTACGAGACGGACAAGGCGGTCTACGAAGTCCTGTACGAAGCCCGGCACCGGCCCGACTGGCTGCCGGTGCCGATGGCGGCGGTTCGCCGGCTCGCCGCATCTCCCTGACGTTCCCTCCCACCTCACCCTGCCGAGGAGGCCCTGCCCGTGACGTCCCGCCCTCCGTCCGACGACAGTCCGAAGAAGAACGGTGCCGAGGAGACGGCTGCCGCCAAGAAGACGGCGGCCAAGAAGTCGGTGAGCAAGAAGACGGTGAGCAAGAAGACGGTGGCCAAGAAGCCCGCCGCGAGCAAAGCCGCGAAGGCCAAGAAGGGGGTGAAAGTTACGAAGGTCGCCAAGGCGACGAAAGCGGCGAAGAAGGTTCCTGAGCCTGCCGCTGTCGTCGGACCTCCCCTGTTCGCCGGTGTCGGTGCCGGTGACCGGGAACTGCTGCTCTCCGGGACGCACCACAATCCGCACGGCGTCCTCGGCGCCCATCCGGTGCCGGGCGGCGTGGCCTTCCGGGCCTTCAGGCCGTACGCGCAGACGGTGTCCGTCGTGACGGACGACCTGCGCGCCGAGCTGCACGACGACGGGGACGGATTCTTCTCGGGGCTGCTGCCGCTGCGCGCGGTCCCGGCGTCGTACCGGCTCCTCGTGGCGTACGAGGGGACGGTCCAGGACACCGAGGACGCGTACCGCTTCCTGCCCGCGCTGGGCGAGTTCGATCTGCATCTGCTCGGCGAGGGCCGTCACGAGGAGCTGTGGCGGGCGCTCGGTGCGGAGCCGATGGTGCACCAGGGCGTGACCGGCACCCGTTTCACGGTCTGGGCTCCGAACGCGCGCGGCGTCCGCGTCGCCGGCACTTTCAACTTCTGGGACGGCACGGGATATCCGATGCGGTCGCTCGGCTCCTCCGGAGTGTGGGAACTGTTCGTTCCCGCGATCGGCGAGGGTGAGCTCTACAAGTTCGAGATCACCCGCCCCGACGGCTCACGCACGCTGCGGGCCGACCCGATGGCCCGGCGTACCGAGGTCCCGCCCCGCACGTCGTCGATCATTCATGCCTCGCATCACACCTGGCAGGACGAGGAATGGATGTCGCGGCGAGGGGCGACGCCGGTGCACGAGGCGCCGTTCTCGGTCTACGAGGTCCACCTCCCGTCCTGGCGCCCCGGTCTGACGTACCGCCAGCTCGCCGACCAGCTCCCCGC
>NZ_JBEZLR010000222.1:0-3142 GCF_040652275.1 Streptomyces sp. NPDC048275 | reverse complement strand
TTCGTGGGCTGCAGTCTCCGCAGAGATCGCCACGGGTCTCGAACCGGAACGCGTAGCTCTTGATCCCCTACACCACGTCGCGGGACACGGCCTCGGCCCATGCCGTCCAGCCTCTCATGGGGTGTCGTGCGTCAGCCCACAGGTGGACTTGTGCGCGGCGGCCGAGACAGCGACAGCGGTTGTGCAGCGGAGGCTGGTGTTGGCGCCGAGCAAGAAGACATGCGCACGACGGCTACGGCAAACAGCCTGAGACGGCATGCGCATGAGCAGGTGACAGCCGGTGCCCTTCTGACGGGGCCGCGTGTTCTTCAGCTCGGACGATCGCAGATGTGCCGACTCAGGAAGCCAGCGTGATGGTCGTCGGCGTTCCCTGCCAGGCCATCCTCGCGTAAGGGCACAGCGAATCGGCCTTCTCCAGGAGCGGAGCGGCGATCTCAGGATCGACGTCCGGCCACTTGACCACCAGGTCGACATGCAACAAGTAGCCGCCGTCTCCCGGATCCCGCCCGAACGCCACGGTTGCCTCCACGGAGATCGCGGCGGGGTCGAGCGCTGCCTGTCGTGCCACCAGGCTCAGTGCTCCGTGGAAGCAGGCGGCGAAGCCGGCGGCGAACAGCTGCTCAGGATTCGTTCCCCGGCCGTCTCCTCCCAGTTCGGCAGGCATGCGCAGGTCGAGATCCAGGGCGCCGTCGGACGAGCGTGCTTTCCCCGAGGCCCGCCCGTGACTCGCCATCCCACCGCTCACCGTTACCGTCGTGGTGTAGATGGGCGCGAAGGACTCTCCGTCGAAGTCCTTGTCGGTGCTCAGATTGGGCAAACGGATCTGCTCGGTCACCGCATGACTCCGTCAAGGTCGCAGTACACGGCCGTGCGCGGTGCCGGCATTGATGCGGGCAGGCCGGCGTCCGTCGGCGTCGGCATCTCACGCCGACACGCGATGTGAGACGGCCGACTAGGGGCAGAGCCTGCCGAACCAACTAGACAAAATGCCATATTTTGTTCACCTTCATGTTGTGGGTGCCCCGGGTTCGAGACAACCAGTTGACCGACAAGTCATCCCTCTTGTGACAGCCGCTGACACCTCGCCTGATTGCCCCGTGTCTCCGCCCTCGTCCAACGGGCGGGGCCGATCCCACTGAACGCCGCGGCCTTCGTTGCTGCGCGGAGGTAATCCATGCAGGCCGGGATTCGGCCTCCGCTTCGAGCGGAGCTCTGGAGCAGCGAGACCTGTCACAGAAGCAGGACGTACTCGGTCATCACCTTGAGACAGTCGGGTGAGAACGCCTGAAACGCACGGACGCTGTCACCGTCAGGCGAGGGATGTCGGTACACCACTCTCACCATCTGACGGCACACTGTCATCTGGCCTCATGCAGGGCAACAACAACGGAGGTGCAACACAGTGTCAAGCAAGAACTCGGCGGGGGAGACCAACGAGAATCCTCGTTCCGAGGCGTGGAAGACCGCAGCGAAGATGCTGCAGGACACCGATCCGCTCACCGTCCCCGAGGGTGCCTCGGCTATGACCATCCTGGTCGAGTGGCAGCCCGGTGACCCCGGCACCCCTCCGCACCGCCACTCCGGGCCGGCGTTCGGCTACGTGATCGAGGGCGAGGTGCGCTTTGAGCTGGAGGGAGAGCCGGAACGCGTGGTCAAGGCCGGTGAGACGTTCTGGGAGCCGGGCGGTGACGTGATCCATTACCAGGACGGCAACGCCCGAACGGACGCGCCGTGCCGGTTCGTCGTGGCCATGCTGTGTGCGCCGGGTCAGCCGATGCTCACCCTGGTCGACGAGGAGGAACTGGCACAGCGGGCCCATCTGCGTGCTCCGCGCCCGTGAACTGACCTGCGGCTTCCTGTTCAGGGCAGGTCGGCTTCGACCGAAGCGGACCCACTCTGTGGGAGGGCGCGAGAAGCATGAGCGCTACCGATGTCGTGTGCTCCATGCTGACAGCGCTGTTCGCGGCCGCAGCACTGTGGTTCCCCCTGTCCGCGCTCAGTCGGCGTCGCGGGGAAAGACTGCCCGCGGTGGCACGGAGTTTGCCGTCCGCGGCCGGCATGGCCGCGATGGCCTGGATGGCACGCCCGATGGCAGGTTCGGGACACGAGGTTCTGGCGGTCCATGCCGGTCACTCGATGGGGGCCCAGGAACCCACGACGCAGGCACGGGGATACTGGTGCTGTACTTGCTTGTCTGCGCCCTCCGGTCGCTCACGTGCGACATGCCGGGGCTGCGACGGGACACGGGCAACCCGCATACCCCAATGCACCTTGGAGCGGTCGTGACGCTCCTCATGCATCAATGACAGTCGGCTCATGGGTGTTCCTGCCCGGCGTACGACCGGGCCCCGTCGGCGCGGCCTCGAAGACAACAGGGATCAGCACAACCCACGACTGAACATCCCAAGGACAGATGTGAACGACAGATCCGCCCCCCGCCTGCCCAGGTCTCAGACGTCCCGTCGCATGCGGTCCTTGACACGGGGATGGCTGACCCTGCTGGCTCTGGCAGCAACAGGGGGCGCGGCCGCCTGCGACCAGGCTGGCGGGCAGGACACAGGCGGTCGCGTAGCCGTGGGCCGAGACTGCAGCTCCACACTCGCGCAGGGTATGGAGCTTTCCTGCGGAACCAACGGATTCGGTGACCTGCGCTATGTCTGCCGGACCACGGACACCAGCGGCCATCGGTGCCTGCAGACCACAGCCGTGACGGTGCGCAACACCGGGAGCTCTGCCGTGCTGGTGACGGTCATCAAGGGGGCCAGGCAGGGCATCCGCGAACAGAGCAGAGAACAAGCGCTCACACCCGGGCAGTCGGCTGTCCTGCGTCCCGGTGCAGGAGAGTTCCTGTTCGATATCACCTTGCGCAACATGGGGAGCGCACGGGGGAGCCTGCTGGTGACCCGGGTGCAGTGATGCCGACGCCCAGTGGGGACCGGGCGATCGTCGTTGCGGGGCGGGCGGTCGGCGGCAGCCGCTGCGTATACGCCGGGGGCATCTGCCGGTTACTACGGGCAGGAGCCCGGGCGGCCGGCCCCGCTCGGTAACTAAGGGCTTGCAGATCATTAACACGTCGTCTTGATCTTGTTGTGGGGCTCGCCTGTTTGGGCAAGGACTCGAGCCTGGAGGGCCGCGAGGGCGT
>NZ_JBEZLR010000221.1:0-3497 GCF_040652275.1 Streptomyces sp. NPDC048275 | reverse complement strand
CAGGTCGTGCAGGCGTGCGGCCTGGTCGTGCAGGGCGGGCAGGCTCTTGGCGGACAGCACCCACGGCAGCGGACCCGCCGCAGCCTCGGGGGCCTTCGCCTCGGCAGGCTCCTCGACGTGCTCCTCGATGATGACGTGTGCGTTGGTGCCGCTCACGCCGAAGGAAGAGATACCGGCCCGGCGCGGACGGCCGTTCTGCTCCCAGGGCTGAGCCTGCGTCAGCAAGGAGACGGCGCCCGCCTCCCAGTCGATGTGCGAGGAGGGGTTGTCGGCGTGCAGCGTCCTGGGCAGCTGTTCATGGCGCATCGCCATGACCATCTTGATGATGCCCGCGACACCGGCGGCGGCCTGTGTGTGGCCGATGTTGGACTTCAGCGAGCCCAGCCGCAGCGGCTTGTCGGCCGGCCGGTCCTGCCCGTACGTGGCGAGGATCGCCTGTGCCTCGATCGGGTCGCCCAGCCGGGTGCCGGTGCCGTGCGCCTCCACCGCGTCCACCTCGGCCGGTGTGAGCCCGGCGTTGGCGAGGGCGGCCTGGATGACGCGCTGCTGGGAGGGGCCGTTGGGGGCGGTCAGCCCGTTGCTGGCGCCGTCCTGGTTGACGGCGCTGCCGCGGACCACCGCGAGGACCTGGTGGCCGTTGCGCTCGGCGTCGGACAGCCGCTCCACCAGGAGCAGGCCCACGCCCTCGCTCCAGCCGGTGCCGTCGGCCTCCTCGGAGAACGCCTTGCAGCGGCCGTCCCGGGCCAGCCCGCGCTGCCGGCTGAACTCGATGAAGCCGCCCGGAGTCGGCATGACCGCGACGCCGCCCACCAGTGCCATCGTGCAGTCGCCGTTGCGCAGGGCCTGACCGGCCAGGTGCAGGGCGACGAGAGAAGAGGAGCAGGCGGTCTCGACGGAGACGGCCGGGCCCTCCAGGCCGAGCGTGTACGCCACCCGGCCGGACGCGACGCTGGTCATGTTGCCGGTCAGCAGATGGCCTTCGAACGCCTCGGGCGCGGCGTCGAGCCTCGCCCGGTAGTCGTTGTGCCCGACGCCGGTGAAGACACCGGTCCTGCTGCCGCGCAGCGTGGCCGGATCCAGCCCGGCCCGCTCCAGCACCTCCCAGGCGGTCTCCAGGAGCAGCCGCTGCTGCGGGTCGGTGGCCAGTGCCTCACGCGGGGAGATCCCGAAGAAGTCCGCGTCGAACCGGTCGGCGTCGTAGAGGAAGCCACCTTGCAGGGAGTACGTCTTGCCCGCCTTGCCGGGATCCGGGTCGTACAGGCCGGCCACGTCCCAGCCGCGGTTGTCGGGGAAGTCGCCGATGGCGTCCACGCCGTTGTCGACGAGCCGCCACAGGTCCTCGGGCGACGCGACGCCCCCGGGGTAGCGGCAGGCCATCGCGACGATGGCCAGCGGCTCGTCCGCGGCTCCCCTGACCACGGTGTGCGCCGGTGCGGAGGCCTGGATGCCGAGCGCCTCCTCGCGCAGCGACTCGGCCAGACTCAGCGGCGTCGGATAGTCGAAGACCAGGGTCGCGGGCAGCCGCAGTCCGGTCGCCGCCGCCAACCGGTTCCGGATCTCCACGCCCATGATCGAGTCGATGCCGAGCTCTTTGAAGGCCCGGTCCGTGTCGATGCTCTCCGGCGTCGCGTGCCCCAGCACGGTCGCCACCTGGGCGCGGATCGTGTCGAGGACGGCCGCGATCTGCTCGGCCTCGCTCAGCCCGGCGAGCCGCTGGGCGAACCGCGACCCGCCCGCCTCGTCCGGAGCGGAAGCCACCGGCCGTGACACCTTGCGCACCGGGACGGCGGCCGGATCGCCGTTCAGCAGGTCACGCAGCTCGGCCAGCCGCTCCGCGGACAGGGACCGGGCCACCATGTTCTGCACCGACAGCACCGGCGCGCCGGCCGGGTCCGCGGCGACCAGTTCCACACCGTTGGCGGTCGGGCTCAGCCGGACCCGCAGGGCCGCCGCACCCGTGGCGTGCAGGGTGACACCCTGCCAGGAGAACGGCATCCGGATCCCGGCCGCGCCGGACGCGTCGGCGTCCAGAGCGAGCGGGTGCAGCGCCGCGTCCAGCAGCGCCGGATGAAGTCCGTAGCCGGAGCGGTCCGTGTCGGCCGGAAGCACGAGTTCGGCGAAGAGGTCCTCGCCACGCCGCCAGACCGCCGTGACACCGCGGAAAGCGGGTCCGTAGAACACCCCGGCGGCTTCCATCCGCTCGTACAGCTCGGCGGTCGGCTCCTGCTGCGCCCCCGGCACCGGCCAGTCGGCGAGTTCGGCGGTCGCGGAGGCCTCGGCGGGAGCGGTGCTCACGGCGCCGGTCGCGTGCCGGGCCCAGACGGCGTCGTCCGCCTCGGACCTGGAGTGGATACTCAGCGGACGCCGCCCGTGCTCGTCCGGCGCACCGACCGCGACCTGCAGCTGTACGCCGCCTCGCCGGCCGAGCGCCAGCGGGGCCTCCAAGGTCAGCTCGTCGATGCGGTCGCAGCCCACCTGGTCCGCGGCCTGCACCGCCAGTTCCACCAGCGCCGTGCCGGGCAGCAGCACCGTGTCCGCGACGATGTGGTCCGCCAGCCAGGGGTGCGTCTCCACGGACAGACGGCCCGTCAGCAGCAGCGCGTCGCTCTCCGCGAGCGTCGTCACCGCACCGAGCAGGGGGTGCGCGGAACGGGTCAGGCCGAGGCTGGTGGCGTCGCCGGTGCCTGCGGGGGCGTCGAGCCAGTAGCGCTCGTGTTGGAAGGCGTAGGTGGGCAGGGCGGGCAGCGGGCCCGTGACTGCCGGCAGGTGCCAGTTGATGTCGAGGCCGCGGGTGTGGGCTTCGGCGAGTGCGTGGGGGAGGTGGTCGCCTTGGTCGCGGCGGAGGGTGGGGAGGATGGCGGTGGGTCGGTCGTCGAAGGTTTGCTGGAGTCCGATGGTCAGGACGGGGTGGGGGCTGGTTTCGATGTAGTAGCGGTAGCCGTCGGTGTGGAGGAGTTCGACGGTGTCGTGGAAGCGGACCTGCTGGCGGAGGTTGGTGTACCAGTACTCGGGGGTGAGGGTGCTGGTGTCGATGGGCTGGGCGGTGACGGTGGAGTAGAACGCGATGTCCGTCGTGTGGGGGGTGATGCCCTCCAGCGCGGTGAGGATGTCCTGGCGGATGGTTTCGACGTGGTTGCAGTGGGAGGCGTAGTCGACGGGGATCTTCCGGGCCCGTATCCCGCGTTCTTCGCATCGGGCGAGCAGGGCGTCGATGGCGGTGACAGAGCCGGAGACGACGGTGGTTTCCGTGCCGTTGATGGCGGCGATGTGGACGTCGCCGTCGAGGAGTTGTGTGACGTGGTCGGGGGGCAGGGGGAGGGAGGCCATGGTGCCGGTGCCGGCGAGGGCGGTGATGGCCTGGGCGCGCAGGATGACGGTTTTGGCGGCGTCTTCGAGTGACAAAGCGCGGGCGGTGTAGGCGGCGGCGATTTCGCCTTGGGAGTGGCCGGTGACGGCGTCGGGGGTGATGCCGTGGTGTTTCCAGAGTTCGGCGAGGC
>NZ_JBEZLR010000220.1:0-3513 GCF_040652275.1 Streptomyces sp. NPDC048275 | reverse complement strand
GCGCAGATCCGGCACGCGCTGACCCGGCTGCTGCACTACACCCGACGGTGCGGGGCCGCCGCGATCGCCATCGAGGACCTCGACTTCGCGGCGGACAAGGGCCGGGAGAAGCACGGCCGCAACAAGCGGTTCCGCCGCCTGCTCTCCCGCTTCCCCACCGCGAAACTCAAGGCCCGGCTGGTGTCGATGGCCGCCGAACAGGACATCGCGCTCGTCGCGGTCGACCCCGCCTACACCAGCCGGTGGGGCGCTCAGCACTGGCAGAAACCGCTGACCACCCCACGCCGTCAGACGTCCCGGCACGATGCGGCAAGCATCGCGGTCGGACGACGCGCCCTCGGGCACCCGATCCGGCGACGAACGGCACCGCCCCACCCCGACCAGAGTGATCGTGGTGGGCATCGGACCGCCCAGGCCCGACCGGACACCCGACGGCGTCAGGAAACCCGCCCCCACCCGCCCGGACCACGCACACGATGCGCGCCACCGGGCCGTGGAGCGAAAGCGGGAGACCAGCGTGCCCAACACCGTTCGGGGCACGCGGCTGAGCAGGAGTCCTGGCAACAGGACTCACTCCCACTCAGTCTTTAGGAACGGTCCGAGGCATCGCGGACGTCTGCTCAGCCGTGGGTCGGACAGGGCCGCGAGGCCGTCTTCGTAGCGCGTGATCAGCCATGCCTGAAGGCCTCCGGCGAGGACGGCGCGCCGTACCGGGCCGTCCTCGCGCAACTGCCGGTAGAGCGGGAAGGGATCCGCCGAGAAGGCCGGGTCGGCGTAGGGCAGGAGGACCGGCTGCTGACTCATCGGGCCTCCAGGGGGCATCACGAACCCGTACAGCGAAGTTGTTCATTTTGAGGGTATAGGCCCTATTGGCCCGGCTCGTGGATGTCGCCGAAGGGAAGAGCTGCGATGGAGCGGACAACGTGCTGTGTGGTGGGCGGCGGCCCCGCGGGAATGGTCCTCGGCCTGCTGCTGGCCCGGGCCGGAGTGGCCGTCACGGTCCTGGAGAAGCACGGCGACTTTCTGCGCGACTTCCGCGGCGACACCGTGCATCCCTCGACCCTGGCGCTGCTGGACGATCTCGGTCTGGCCGAGCGTTTCGCCCGTCTGCCGCAGCGCCGGGTGACCACGGTCCGGCTGCCGCTCGGCGCGGACCGTTCGCTGATCACCGTCTCGGACATCAGCGCGCTGCCGGGCCCGTACAACTACGTGGCGATGGTGCCGCAATGGGACCTGCTCGACCTCCTCGCCGACGAGGCCCGCAAAGAGCCGTCCTTCCGGTTGCGGATGAGCACCGAGGCGACGTCTTTCCTGGTGGAGCACGGACGGGTCACCGGGGTGCGGTACCGCACGTCCGACGGCCGCAGTGGTGAACTGCGGGCCACCCTCACGGTGGCCTGCGACGGTCGGGGCTCGCTGGCGCGGTCGCGGCCCGAACTGCGGCTGCGGCAGTTCGCCTGCCCCATGGATGCCTGGTGGTTCCGGCTGCCACGGCGGGAAGGCGACCCGCACGGGCTGGTGGGAGGCGCCGGCGACCGGTTCCTGACCGCGATGATCGACCGCGGGGAGTACTGGCAGTGCGCCGCGCTGATTCCCAAGGGGACCGATGCCGAGCGCCGCGCCGCCGGTCTCGAGCGGTTCATGGCCGACTTCTCTGCCGCCGTGCCCTGGCTCGCGGGCCGGGCGCATGCGCTGCGGTCATGGGACGAGGTGCGGATGCTCGACGTACGGCTCGACCGCCTCAGGCGCTGGCACCGGCCGGGACTGCTGTGCATCGGCGACGCGGCGCACGCGATGTCACCGGTCTTCGGCATCGGCATCAACCTCGCCGTCGAAGACGCAGTGGCTGCCGCGCGGCATCTCGTCGAACCGCTGCGCAGGGGTGTGGTCGGCCTGCGGGACGTACGCGGCGTCCAGCGGCGCCGGTGGCCGACCACGGCGGCGACGCAGGCACTGCAGCGGTTGGCTCACGCGCGGGTCATCGCGCCCGTGCTCGCGGGACGTCCGCCCTTCGGCAGCGCCCGGCGGGCACAGCGGATGAGCGACCTGCTCACCACCTCACCGTGGCTCCGGCGCGTGCCGGCGTACTTCATCGGCTACGGCGCTGTGCGCGAGCGTCCGCCCGCCGAGTCGGTGCGATGAGCCGCGGCGCACGGCCGGCCCTGCCCGGTGGCCGTGGCCGGTGGCAGAGCCGGCCGCAGCCACTGGAAATCCGCCTCGCACCAGCACACGGGGGCGCGGCGCGGCCCGGTGGCAGGCGTCCGCCCTACCCGCGGGCAGCTGCCCAGGCGAGGGCGTAGCCGAAGCTGTTGAGGGCGCAGTGCAGGGCCATGGACGGGATCAGGCTGCCGGAACGGCGGCGAAGTTCGCAGAAGAGCACGCCGGCGAGGCCGGTGGTGACGACGGCGGCCGCGACGGACAAGGTGACGCCGGCTGTCCCGGTACCGAAGACGGCTTCAGCCGCAGCGTTGGCGCGGGTGAGTCCTCGGGAGGGCAGCACGTGCCAGAAGCCGAACAGGGCGGACGAGAGTGCCGTGGCCCATACGGGGCCGCGAAGCCGTGCGATCGCGGCCCACAGGACGCCGCGGAACCCCACCTCCTCGAGCAGCACCGTGCCGAACGGCACGCGCACCAGGGCCCGGTACACAAGCTCTCCGGCCGACGGTCCCGCAGCGCGTTCGTCCTCGAAGGCCTCCCGGGTGAACGGCAGGGCCCATCCGAGGAGGTAGACGACGAGGACGGCCCCGGCCAGGACGAGCCCCCAGCGCAGCCCACGGCGTGCCGATGCCCGGCCCAGCCCCAGCTCGTCCCAGCTCAGGCCGGACCGGCGGGCGAGCGTCAGGAGCAGCGCGGTCGCGGTGACGCAGACCGTGACGTACCAGTCGGGGGCCAGCACAGTGGTGAGCGTGCTCGCGGCCGCGAGCACGCTGACGGCGAGGAGCAGCAACCGCATGGTGTCTCCAGCATCCCTGACACGGAGGTGAGGGCGCGGGCCCTGCGGCCGCCGGTGCTGCTCACCGCGATGGCGCCCAGGGCGTGATCCCGGCCGGGCAGGTCCGCGCCGTGGTCGAGCGCCGGCCCGGCACCGTGTCGGCGCTCGTGACGCCGGCCGTCTCGTCTGCGTCAGCGCGCCTGACGCGTTCGCCGCCGCGTCGGGGACTTCCTCGCCGCCGTATGAGCCACGGTCCTCGGAGCATGGCCTCAAGGCGAGTTCCGCTGTGCCACGACGCCGCTGCGTTACACCACTGGATACGCGGTAGGCCCACAGTGTCGTGCGTCTTCCACGCGGCCGGGGCCTGTTCGGCGGATCGGGTCGGAGGGAGGAAGCGGCATCCCATAAACGCTGGTGAGCGGGGTTTATGGGCGTGCCAGGCCCGGTGTCTGCGGCGTGATCCGCCGGACAGGTCCCAGCACCTTCCCACCGCATGCGGCCGTCGGGACGGCCGTCCGCATTGGACTTGTGAGGACTCACGTGAGCTCGAAACCTGTCGTACTCATCGCTGAAGAGCTGTC
>NZ_JBEZLR010000219.1:0-3583 GCF_040652275.1 Streptomyces sp. NPDC048275 | reverse complement strand
CCCGCGCCGATGCGGTCCGCGCCATCGACGACCTCGGGAAGCGGTTCGGCCGCTACCCCTACGGCGAGGTCGACGCGGTCATCAGCGACCGGTTCCGCCACGGCCCCAGACGGCCGCTGCCGTCCGAAGCCGACCCGCCCGACCGCCAACACCGACAAAAGCCACCAAGGGCTGGCGAGGGCCACGAAGGGCCGGCAAACGAGTACCCCAACCAGGTCAGCGGTGGCGACCACCGACATGAGGGCCTGCTCGGCCCGGCGGCGCCGTTCGAGGAGCCAGTGTGGGAAGTAACTGCCCTGCGCGTGGACGGTAGCCGTGCGATGGTTGACGCGTTCGTCGCTGACCTGGCCGTATTCGGCGCCGCAGAGAGCGTCGGCCTCCACGGACATGAGCGCGTCGGCGAACGTCCTGACCATCGCGCGCAGCAGTTCGGGACTCGCCGCGGCGAGGGCGTGCAGGGGCAGACTGTCAGGTGCGGTCATCGTGCTGATCTCCTTCGTGACTCGACGTCTCGAAGATCAGCCGGTGGCCGTTCATCTATGCGGGCATCAGCCAGAAGCCGGAGCAAACCTCCAAATCAGGTCCAACCCAGTCCAACCCGTACACCACTTCCCTGGACGTAACCCGCCTCACATGATCGCCGCCATACCCGACCTCATCCGCCGAGCTTTGTGAGGCCACTGCGAGTCGGCCTCGCCGGAGTCGAGCGTCCGGCCCTGCTCGACCAGGATGACGTTCTGGTGACCTGTCCTCCGTTATCCCCGACACGACGGCTTCCTGCTCGCCGACCCTGATGCCCTGGCCCGTATGGGTGAGGCCGAGGCCGCCCGCCCGCTTGCCCGGAACATTGTGCGGGCACCGGCTCGCTCCACGGGGGCGACGCCGTGCGTTTCACCGCCGCGGGCGGGCACCAGGTCAGCGCCGCCGAGCCCGCCGAGATCCTCGTTCGGGAGACGCACGCCGGCGTCGCCGAGTGATCGAGCCCGGATCGGCACCCATGGCAGGGGCTCAGTCCAAGGACGCCAGACCCAGCACCGGCCGTTCAGGCCCCGGTCCGGCGCAACCACTCCTTTTCCTCGCCCGGTTCGGGCAGCACACGACCGCCTTCGACAGCGGAGCGGGCCGGAGCGTCCTGGAGTACCACCATGGTCTGACTCTCCTCCACGCCCGAGACCCGGGCGATCGCTGAGGACAGCTCCACGGCCAGCCGCGTCGCCTCCTCCTGTGGACGGCCTCGCCGTACCCAGCCTGTGAGGATCAGCGGTGTCGCCGGCTGCCCGCCTGCGAAGACACTGTCCGAGGGCAACTCGGAGAAGACCACGTTGACGTAGGCCGGTGGCACGTGGTTGATGTCCACGTGAATCCGGGTGATCTCGGCTGCCAGCAGGGCCTTCGACTCACTGGTCAACGTTCCCTGGGCCGCAGTACAGGTGTAGATAGGCATGGTGACTCCTCAACTGTCCGAGGCATCGCGGCTGAAAGACGGCCAGGCTGTGAGCAGACAGGGGTTGTTGACGTACCCCCAGCCAGGATTCCCGGTTCAAAACGGGCCAGATATCTCTTCCCGATCGGGTGTGTGTAGATATCTGTCCGGTCCGAATCGCGGCGGCCCCCCAGAGATCTACGACGCAGGCGTTGGCTCCCTGGCACATCCTCGGTATTCACACGCTCGGTCGTGTCGTTCGCCGTGGCCTCGGTCAGAAGCCTCTGCGAACGCCCCCGTCGATCGACAGCATCACTCCTGTCAGATACGACGCGGCGGGCGACAGCAGGAAGGCGGCGCTCCGGCCGAACTCGTCCGGGGTTCCGTAGCGGCGCAGGGGGACACCGGCGGTCGCACGCTCGCGGGCGGCGTCGGCGTCTCCACTCCGCTCGTAGAGTTCGCGTACCCGGTCGGTTTCGATGTGGGCGGGCACGAGGCCGACGACACGGATGCCACTTGGGCCCAGCTCGTTCGCGAGACTCTTCGCGTAGCCGGCCAGGCCCGGCCGGAAGGCATTGGAGATCGCAAGGTCAGGAATCGGCTCGTACACGGAGGTGGAAAGGACGAAGCCGATGACACCTCCCTCGCCCAGCTCCGCCGCGACGGTACGGGACAGCCGCACCGCACCGAGGAAGACCGACTCGAAGGCGGCGCGCCAATGATCGTCGTCGATGGTGTCCGACGTACCTGCCGGCGGTCCGCCGACGCTGATGAGCACCCCGTCCAGCCGCCTGAAGGCATCGCGGGCCGCAGCGATCAGCCGGTCCGGAGTCCCGGTGTCGGCGTTGTCAGCCACGACACCGACTGCCCGCGCCGCGCCGCCGAGTTCCTTCTCAGCCGCGGCCACCGACTTCTCGCTGCGTCCGCTGACGACCACTCTCGCACCGTCCGCCACCAGCTCGCGCGCGGCGGCCCTGCCCAGCCCACGGGTGCCACCAGTGACGATATACACCCGGTCCTTCAGGCCGAGGTCCATGACTGCTGTCCCCTCTCCGATCCTGAGGGCCGCATGGCCTACAACATCGCCGTCTGGGGTCGCGTGGGCACCACGATGACAGTGGTGGTGCCGGCGGCCAGGGCCGCCTTGAACTCCCGCTCCAGGTCCTGAGCGGTCTCTACGTCGACCGCGCGGCATCCGAAGCCATGGGCCACGGAGGCGATGTCCAGCCCTGGCAGGTCGAGTCCCGGAACGCCGGGAGTCTCCTCCAGCACCGCGAACGACTTGAGGATGGAGTACTCGTGGTTGTGCATGACCACGTACACGATCGGGAGGTTGTGCTGCGCAGCCGTCCAGATGGCCTGCACGGAGTACTGGAAGGAGCCGTCGCCGATCAGGCCGACCACCGGACGTTCGACACCCCTGTCCCGGTCGCCGAGCGCGACGCCCACCGCGGCCGGGGTACCCCAGCCGATCCCGCCGCTGGCCGTGGCGAAGAACGATCCGGTCCTGACCGTGGGAAGCCATTCGATCTGCTGCGCCATCGTGGACGTTGATTCGTTGACGATGACCGCGTCGGGCGGCCGCACCCTGCTCAGGGTGGCATAGACCTCCGGCGGGGTGAGTGGGCTGTTCGGCTCCTGCGGCAGCTCACGGGGCCGCTAAGGCCCGGACGCCCGTCAGGGACCTTAATCCGTCGCGTCGTTTTACTTCCTCAGGATCGCATCAATGAGCGGACCATCCGATTTCCAGCCGACCAACCCCGCCTTGAAGTGGATCGAACGGCGCCTCCCGCTCCCAGCGCCCGTACATGGGCTGGTACTGCGGCCGTGAAACCTCACGGGGATCGTGTCCCAGCTCGGTCCATGCGTAGCACCAGGAGCAGAACCACCGCTCCTTCACTGGCAAGTCCCATGGCATTCGCGGCTCCGCCACCGGTGCCTGCCCCATGTCGTGTCCACACACATCGCACGTCACAGTCGGATCCTGTCATGGCAACTCCACACGTACCGCCGGCAGCAGGGTCCTCGGCCGAACCGCATTCCGTTAGCGGTTCTAACTGATGGTGGGGCTTCCACCTTGATCGTGGACACCGGTTGTCATGCAGCGATGGCCAGCGTAGTTGATCTCTGCTCGAAGACGACCGGCGCGAGGTAGCCGAT
>NZ_JBEZLR010000218.1:0-3621 GCF_040652275.1 Streptomyces sp. NPDC048275 | reverse complement strand
CGCGGTGGGCATCGGACCGCCCAGGCCCGACCGGACACCCGACAGCGCGAGGAAACCCGCCCCCACCCACCCGGACCACGCACACGATGCGCGCCACCGGGCCGTGGAGCGAAAGCGGGGGACCAGCGTGCCCAACACCGTTCGGGGCACGCGGCTGAGCAGGAGTCCTGGCAACAGGACTCACTCCCACTCAGTCTTTAGGAACGGTAGCGGACCTACTTCCCGGCCCCTTCGGTACGCCCCAGGGCCGGTCGCTCCCGCCACAGCGTGAGGCCCATGTCGACGAGCCCGACCCGGTCGAGGGCGGGCACCTCGTCGAGGGCGTGCCAGGCCGCCATGTCCGTGGAGCCATTGGTCTCGTGGCGGAGTTCGCCGCCGGTGACACAGACCTCGTAGACGATACGGAGGGCGTGGAAGTCGGTGGCCGGGCCCAGTCGGCGCGGGTGGCTGCGCAGTTCGGAGTCGACGCCGAGCAGCGCGAGCGGCTCGACCGCGTACCCCGTCTCCTCCTCGGCCTCACGGACGACCGTGTCGTACGGATCCTCGCCGTGGTCCATGCCGCCGCCCGGCAGGGTCCACCGCTTTCGGCCGTCGCCCGTGACCCAGCGGGCCAGCAGCATCCGTCCGTCCCGCACGCATACGGCGTAGGCCGCCACCCTCAACTCTTTTGGCATACACAGACGTTACGGCACCCCCGGACCACCCGAACTACGCGTGCGGCACGATCGCGGGCGCCGGCAGCGTGAAGATCCAGAAGGTCGTTCCGCAGTTTGTACGGTCGTAGGGGGCGGGCGTCCGGGAACGGGCGCCCGCCCCTTTTTCACGGGCGGGTGGGGGCGCGGCTCATGGACAGATGACGGTGCTGCTCATGGGCAGGTGACGGTGCGGGACTCGGGCAACGCCTGCAGGATCCAGGCCCGCTCGCGGGCGATGGCCCGCTGACCCGTGGTCCAGCCGTCGGGTGTCGCCTGCTTGTCCTGGACGGCGACGAGTACGCGCCGACCCTTGCGCGGATCGGGCGCGACCTCCTCGTCCAGGACGACGACGACCTCGCTCTTCCCCTTCTCCGGCTTGTAGTAGCGGTCCACGTCGAGGGTGATCCGGTTCAGTGTGGTGCCGGGGAGGGGCTCGACCTCGGCGATCGTCCCCTCGACGACGAGCCGGGAGCAGGCGAGATAGCCCGGGCCGCTGAGCGAGGCCTCACTGCCCGCGCTGTCGGCCGCCTTGCCCCCGCGGTCCGAGCTGCTCTCACTCAGCCCGGCGCCCGCGCCCTGCGCGAGGAGCCAGCCCATCCCGACGACCATCGCGGCGACGGCGGCCACGGCGAAGCCGCCCAGCGCGAGGGCTAGGGGCCGGCGGCCGCGGTTCCTGGGGGCTCCCTCCGGGCGACGGGCACGTTTCCTGGACGCCCGTACCGGCGCCGGCTTCGCCGCCGTTTCCGTACGGTCCGCCGCCAACTCCTCCCCGATGGCCGTCAACTGCTCCCGCAGCAGCGCCACATCGGCCGCCGCCGACCCGTGCTCGGCCATGAACCCGGCGTCGTCATGGGCCTCTTCGGGCAGCGGTTCGTCCGTGATCGCGGCCCACAGCGCGTCCACTCCCTCGTATTCGGCCACGTCACACCACCTCGTCCTCGTGCAGGCGGGCGCGCAGGGCGCGGACCGCCGAGTGCAGCCTGCTCTTGACCGTGCCCTCGGGGACACCGAGTTCCTCGGCTATCCCGCGCACGGAGAGATCGGCGTAGAAACGCAGGACGAGGACCTGACGCTGGGCGTCGGGAAGTTCGTCCAGGCCCTGGGCGACGGCGAGCGAGAGCACGCTGGACTCCTCGCCGGAGGGGTGCTCCAGGTGCCGGAGCGAGGCGAGCCGCTCGCCGAGCCGCTCCTGGCGGCGCTTGGCGCGGTGCCAGTCCATCGCCAGGTTCGAGGCGACGACCGCCGCCCACGCGGACACGTCGCGCGGCGCCTCGTCCCCCTTCGCCGCGCGCTCCAGCAACCGCAGGCGGACCTGCTGCACCCCGTCCGGCAGGTCCGCCTGCGGTACGCCGCCGAGCGCGAGCACCGCTCGCACCCGGCGTTCCTGAGCCGCGTCCAAGGGGTCGTCCACTCCCTGTTCCTGGACGTCCCCGTGGGCACGGCGTGCCTTTCTGCGCAGCACAGCCACCCCTCCCCTCCCGCGTTTCCCCTACGACGCCGGGGCGGCCCAAAACGTTCGGCCCACGTCGAGGGACTTTCCCGGATCCACTCCGCCGGAGTCTCGCGGAGGCTGTCCGGACGGGACGGGGCTATGGAGTCACACGTCACACCGGCCCGGCGGCCGGCCCCCTCACCTGTCCCGCCCCGGTACCGCCCCGGTCCCATCCTCTGTCCCATCCCTTGGGCAAAGGATTGGACAGGCGGGCCGGGGTCAGACGCATCATGGAAGCGCTGGACCACGTAAAACGCACGCAAAGGGAGTCGCCGTGAGGGTCGGAATCGTCGGAGCCACCGGTCAGGTCGGCACAGTCATGCGCAGGATCCTCGTCGAGCGGGAGTTCCCGGTCACCGAGCTGCGCCTGTTCGCCTCGGCCCGTTCGGCGGGGACGGTCCTCGACGGAGTCACAGTGGAGGACGCGGCCACGGCCGACTACTCCGGCCTGGACATCGTCCTGTTCTCCGCGGGCGGCGCGACCTCCAAGGCGCTGGCCGAGAAGGTCGCCGCGCAGGGCCCGGTCGTGATCGACAACTCCTCCGCCTGGCGCAGGGACCCGGACGTACCCCTGGTCGTCTCCGAGGTGAACCCGCACGCGATCGCCGACCGCCCCAAGGGCATCATCGCCAACCCGAACTGCACGACGATGGCCGCGATGCCGGTGCTGAAGCCGCTGCACGAGGAGGCAGGCCTCGAGGCGCTGGTCGTCGCCACCTACCAGGCGGTGTCCGGCTCGGGCCTCGCGGGCGTGGCCGAGCTGCACGGCCAGGCGCTGAAGGTCGTCGCGGACGCCGACAAGCTGACCCACGACGGCGAGGCGGTCGACTTCCCCGAGGCGCACGTCTACAAGCGCCCCATCGCCTTCAATGTGATCCCGCTCGCCGGCTCCATCGTCGACGACGGCCTGCACGAGACCGACGAGGAGCAGAAGCTCCGCAACGAGTCCCGCAAGATCCTGGAGATCCCCGCCCTCAAGGTCTCCGGCACCTGTGTCCGCGTCCCGGTCTTCTCCGGCCACTCCCTTCAGGTGAACGCCCGTTTCGCGCGTCCGCTGAGCGTGCAGCGCGCCACGGAGCTGCTCGCCGGCGCCCCGGGCGTCACCCTCTCCGACATCCCGACGCCCCTCCAGGCGGCCGGCAAGGACGCCTCGTACGTCGGTCGCATCCGCGGCGACGAGACCGTCGAGAACGGTCTCGCCCTCTTCGTCTCCAGCGACAACCTCCGCAAGGGCGCCGCGCTGAACGCGGTCCAGATCGCGGAGCTGGTGGCAGCCGAGCTGAACGAACGCTAGGGCTGACGCCGGGCCGGTGTAGTTCGCCCCCGCCGCCCCTACCCGTCCCATCCTTTCCTGGGGGCTCCGCCCCCAGACCCCCGTTCGGCCTGGACGGCCTCGTCCTCAAACGCCGGACGGGCTGGGTATGTCAGCCCGTC
>NZ_JBEZLR010000217.1:0-3991 GCF_040652275.1 Streptomyces sp. NPDC048275 | reverse complement strand
GTCAAGGCAGCCGCCCGGACCCACAAGGGCGAGCCCAGCCCCGCCATGGCCGAGATGGCCCGCAAGATCACCGGAGCCCTCGACGCCGCCTGATGGGATGAGGGCCGGGACCATCCGGCCGGACTTTCACGCTCAGCGCTTGCGCCGCCGGTCAGCACCCGTCTCCGAACCTTCGAAATCGAGGTTCGGAGACGGGTGCACTTGGGTTCAGACAGCGACTGCCGGTGACCTGCAGGCCAGTTGTCGGTATTTCCTGGCTCCGCCAGGCAGCCGAACGGTCACTGCGCGCCCGACGAGTACAGATGCGGCGACGCTCCGCATTACAGCCACAGGAGCCGATTCCTCCCCGGGGTGGCTGCGTGTACGGCCGTGCGCCAGGGGCGCTTGGGGATGAGGGCAGTTAGCCCATTCGCTTTCCTGTGGCGATTTCTGCCTTGCGTCGGCCTCTGCTGCGGCGACCTGCGTAAATGTTCATGCGAGAGCAGTCGCTACGCCTGCCCGGGTGACCCAGGTGTCGATGCGTCAGGTTGCGGAGCTGACGAAGTGTCGGTTGCCTCGTCGGTGGAGCACAAAAGGGGCACCGCGCAGACAGGCCGGTCACTGCTCCATTGGAGGATTCCCTTGCGAAACAGACACGTTGGCATTGGTATCGGCCTGGTTATCGGTGTACTGAGTCTGCAGAGTCCGGCCTACGCCGGTGACTCAGATATCCACATCCGCCCGGGAAATGCTTCCCCCGGCTCTACGGTCACCGTCAGCACCACGGCCTGCGGCCCGGACGTGACCTACGGCAAGGGCGAGTCGGAGGCGGGAGGGCGGTTCCACCTGTTCGAAGGCGACCACAAGGGCGAGCTCACCGGCCAGTTCCAGATCCCGAAAGGGGAAAAGCCCGACACCGACACCGTCACCGTCAAGTGCCCGCCACGGACCAGGGTCACCGATACGTACCAAATCACCGGCCGCCGGCCGAACGGCGCCGTCGAAGCCGGCTTCGGGGACGCCAAGGACACCGATACGCAAGTTGCCGTGGGCGGTGTGCTGCTCGCCGCGGCCGCCGCCGGGTGTCTGGTGAGGATGCGCCGCCGCTCGCACGGCAACCGGATCTGACCGCCCGACTCCCGCGGCCCCCGGCACCGCGTTCGCCCCGGGGGGGCCGCGGGAGTGAACCCCACCCGGCTGCAGGCAAGAGGCTCAACCGCGATGGAACCCGGACACAAGACCAGCACGCCCCCGCACCCGTTCGTCCCCTCGGTCAAGCATCTGGCCTGGGCACTGGTGGCAGGTACCGTGCTGATGATCGGCGCGATGCACGACAGACAGCCGCCGCAGCCTTCGGCCGGCCAGGCCTTCTCCACCTCCTCGGCAGGCCCCACGCCCGGCCGCACCGCCTCAGCAACACTCCCCGCCGTCCGACCGCTACCCCCCGCCAAGCCCGTCCGGCTTCGTATCCCCGCCATCGACGTGAACGCCCCCATGACAAAGCTGGGCCTCGACAGGGCGGGGGCGCTGCGGCCCCCGCCCGCCGACAACCCCAACCTTGCCGGCTGGTACGGCGAGGGCACGGCACCAGGCTCGGCCGGCACAGCCCTCACCACGGGGCATGTGGACATGCGCTCCGGCAGCCCCGGCGTTTTCTACGAGCTCGGCGCCCTGACCAAGGGCGACACGATCGAGATCAGCCGGGCAGACGGGCGCACGGCCGTATTCACCGTCGACGCCGTGGAGGTCTACGACAAGGAAAGATTCCCCAACGAGAAGGTCTACGGCAGCTCCGACCTGCCCGAGCTACGGGTGATCACCTGCGGCGGCTACGTGAAGAACAGCGGATACCAGGGCAACGTCGTGGTCTACGCGACGCTGACCGCAGTGAAACAGCCGAACGGCCACTACCTGGCAGGGTAAACGGCCCAGGTCCTGTCTGTGGCCGTCAGCGCTCCTGCCCCGCCTTCCCCTCCGGGAATCCCGGTGAGCACACGTGACCATGGGCGGGCTCGGCTAGGTTGCTTCGGCCAGGTGCCACTCACCCATGGCGCTGCGCCGTAGCCGGTGGACCTCGATCCAACGTTCGTCGACCCCGGCGAACGCGCGCCTCGCCTGCTCCCCCGCGCTGCGGGCCCGTTGGGCCGCCAACTGGGTGGCATGCTCACCATCTGCAGCCCGGGGAACTACGTAGTAGTGCCGCATCAGCGTGCCGGTGGCAGTCCGGAAACGGAAGCCCACCAGCCACTGTTCGTCACTGTGCATCGCAGGCAAAGGGCCGTCCGAGCCAGGACGGTGTGGGGACTTCATTGGTTTCCTGCAATAGGCGGGATCCGAACGTGCGGCCGAGGTTGTCATGGAGGTGCCCACTCCCAGAGCTGGCTGGTCTGTACGGTTGGTTCGTTGTGCCGGCTGCGCTTCTCGAAGACTGCGCCCACCGCCGATAGCTTCGAGTCTCCCCAGATGCCTGATGGGCAGGAAGGCCGAGGATTTCCTGGGAGAAGCAGTCCCAGGCAGCAGATGTCGCCGCTGCAATCGGCAGGCGCCACGAGGCAAGGCGACCAAGCCGAGGACTGCGGCCGCCGACCAGAAAGGTAAGTGCTTGCCGCATGAGGGCTGTTGCCGAGTGATCTCACTGGTGTCGGCCTGCCCGGGCCGGGCTTTCTGCACCTCCGGATGACAGAGCCGGGAGCCCCGACCGGACGGGGGGCCGGCCGGGGCAGTTCGCGGTCACGAGGCTCCGTCCTCAGTGATCACCCGAACTATAGATCGCGGCAGTGCACCTCAGCGTGGGTGCGTTACACCAAGGAAGAACTGTTCCCCCTCACGGCTGTCGCGCTCCTGCTCTATCGCTGGGGTCCGATCACGGATATGCGGATCGTGATCGTTCCGGCTTGATGGCCGCCGGCCGGACGGGACGCCTGAAGCGAGAGCCACGTGGCGCTCTCTCCGGGATGGCGGGACACGAAGCGTGGTGCTTGAGCAGGATCGCCGAGCACGCGGCGATGTGTTGTGAAGAAGCTGAGTTCCTCTCGCCCAGTACCCCAGGCCGTGCAGCCACTGCTGGGGTCAGGTCCAGAGCGTCCTGCGGGAGTCGCATGGTGCTGGAGGCCGCCCTGGCGTGGGCAGTGCATGGGCACCCGAACGGCAGGTTCAGTTCAATGAGCGAGTTGAGGTACTGATCGTGGACGAGGCCGGGAGTCTTCCGTATGCCGGCGGGTGCTGACCGCTGGCGGCACCGTGTGCGCGCACCTCATGATCGGCGCGAGCGGTCGGCGTTCGGTGGGGGGCTGAACTGCTGCCGCGGCGGGCTTGCGCAAGTCGAAAGCCATCGCGCGGGCTGGCCTCTTTCCGTCGCAGGTTCCGTCTGCCGTCCCTGGTCGGCCACGCTCGTAGTGTGCCCTCCTTCAGTCTCTTCCCCGTTCGCCGCCAGCATCGTCTTTCTGCCAAGGGGAGGCTGCTCAGGGGTGGTGCCCGTAGGGTCGGTCATCGACCCGTCGGCTCCGGCAAGGCGATCGTGCGACGCGCTGAAGGCCTCGATCGCCGAACGGCGGCTTCTGGGCGCCGCTGACCGCAGCCGACTATGACGGCCAAGGTCTCACCAGCGAGCAGGTCACACGGATCGGCGGAGGCTCGACGCCGTACCCGGGCGCCCCCGTTGCTGAGCCGGCCGTACCGTCCCGCCCGCTCGGCGAGCTCCCGGCCACATACATCCAGTGCCTGCTCGACGGCCCGGAGCCGAGCGACGACGTGGCCAAGCTGCTGACCACTTACTCGCTGGGGGTGATGGGCAGCACGCTTCGCTCGGTGAAGACCTTCTTTGCCACGAAGGTGGCGTTGAGGGCCTTAGGCATGCCGCAGTAGACGGCGGCGTGTAGGAGCGCCTCGACAATCTCCGCAGGCTGCAGGCCGACGTTTAGTAGGACTCCGTTAGGTCTTCCGGTCGGGCCTGTTCGGGAGCATGGTGAGTGTGTGGATGCACACCAAGTGAACCGTGTACGGGCGACGTTGG
>NZ_JBEZLR010000216.1:0-4035 GCF_040652275.1 Streptomyces sp. NPDC048275 | reverse complement strand
TGCGTCTGGCGACGACATCCCGTGCCCCGTCGGCGGCCAGACCGATCCGGCCCCGGCTGGCGCGGCGACGAAAGGCCGCCTGGGCCCAACCGCCCTTGAGCGAGTGCGCCCGCGAGAACCTCCAAGACGAGGGCGCTGCAGGGCCAGGGCACCTCATGGCCGGTTGATCAGCAGCTACAACCGCTACGTTGAGAACGAGTCCGCCACGCAAAAGTCCAGGTCAAAGGCGACGTGAACATTTTCGTGGTCGGTAAAGGCGACATCCCGTCCGGGCATTGCGGCGGATCGCCGCGCCCTCGCAACCCACTTCGGTCTCGACCCGGCCAGCGAGGCGTTCAGCGCGGCGCACTGCTTCCACGCGACAAGATCGAAGCCGCTGCCTTATGGGCGGTTCAAAACCGTCACGGACGTCTACGCAACGCATCGCCTCAGTTCAGAGTCCACCCGCACACATCGAGAGTCGGTAAAGGCGACTTCTCACCCGAGGACTGCGACGACTACCTTGCCCGCCGCCTCACCCGCGACGGCCAACCCCTCATCGGCGAGAACATCCGGCAGGTCATCACCGCCCGCTCGCACGGCCTGCCCCTGTATCTCGATCTGTCCGTCGCCCGGTTCCTGGAACTGCGCCGCAGCGGCCACACCCTGCAGCCCGGCGACTTCGACCACGACTTCCCCGCCCTGGTCTCCCGCACCCTGTCCGACCTCACCCCGACGAACGCCACGTCCTGCGCTCGGTGAGCCTGCTGGACGCCTTCGACGTGCCCCTCGCCACGCGCGCCGCCGGCCTCGCCCACGAGGGGCCCGCCCAGCGGCTGACCGAGCGGCCCTTCGTCCGCGACAACCCCTTCGGCCTGTGGCCCTTCCACCTCCACGGCCTCATCCGCTCCGCCGTACGCAACGCCGAAGACACCACCGACGACCGCTGGACCGACGCCGACTGGCAACAGGCCGCCCAGCGCGCCTTCACCACCCTGGGCGAACAGCACCAGGGCGCCCCCGGCCCGGACCGGCTTCTGCTGATCGCCTGCCTACGCCAAGGCCTGCGCCTGGCCCGCGACCACCGCCTTGACCTCGACTGGCTCACGCCTGCTGCCTGGACCTACGTCAGCGACTCCGTGTGGGAGCCCCTCGCCCCGCCCGACACCGAAACCGAGGCGGGACTCGGTACGGCCGCCGACGCCTTGGTCGAACTCCTCAGCGCGCTCGCCCGCCGCCAGCATGAACACCGCTCACGAACCGCGGCCCGCCTCACCACGGTCATCGACAGCCACCTGCTCCCCGATGACCTGCAGCACATGGCCCTCTACTACCGGGCCAAGGCCCACCGCGACATCGGGCACAGCGCGGACTCACGCCGCGGATACCAGCAGGTCGTCGACGGCGGCGGCCGCCTGGCCCCAGCCGCCCGGCGTGGCCTTGCCCAGGCCGCCCGGCTGGCCGGAGACTTCCCCACCACGTACGCCGCCGCACAGACCCTGGGATGGGAAGGCCGCCATCAGCGCGTCCTGGGCGACGTGTGGTGGGTCCAGGGAGAGCCGGCACGCGCGGCCGCCGCCTACCAAGCCGGGCGCCTCGAAGCCGAACAACACGCCAAAGCCGGCGAGGCCGCACACAACCAGGCCCGGCGTGCCCTCGCCATCGCCTTCTACGACCCCCACCAGGCCGACGACGAAATCGACCTCGCCGAACAACTCCTCGCACACCTCGACCTGCGCGCCACCACGATCAACGCGGCAATCGCCGCCCTCATTCGCGACGCCGGCACCCCCACACTCGACGACCGCGTCCGCGCCCTGCGCACCGAGCTTGACGTCGCGGGCCTCACCTCCATGACACCCACCCTCGAACTGGCCCTCGCCTTCCACCAGGCTGCCCTGGAAGACCGTGACGGGCTGAGTGCCGCCATCTCCCGACTGCGCGAACTGACCCGGGACGGGGACTACGCGTACTACGTCGACATCGCGCACTTCATGGCCGACCTCTCGCTCCCCGCCGAGCACACCGCACCGCGATGGCTCGACGGCGAACAGGCCACCCGTGCCCGGTGGCAGACTCTGGTCACCGACCGCCGCGACCTCCTGCATCGTTGATGACGACGAACTCGGTGGTGGTGGTCTTCTCCGCGAAATCCTCAAGGACGTCGCGATCGACGGCGGTGGTGATGCCCGTGTGGTGCGGGCCCCGGACATCAGCGGCGCCCCTGCCATCGCCTGCGCCCTCGGCAACGGCTGAGAATCTGGCGAACTGGGCTTTACCCAGTTCCGGACTGTGATGTCCAGGCGGTTTCGCCGATCGGTGGGGTCTTACTGCTTCCTGGGACCTTGATCACTGGATGGGGCCTATCCTCGAACGTCTCTGCTTGCCGGTGTGCCCGTGACCTGCGCGCGGTGCGTTCGGTGGGCAGGGGGGTCACAGGCGTGGCTGGCCATGTCTGGCGAGAGCCGCCGTTCCCCGCTCCGGCCAGAGAAGGAGGGGACGGCGGCCGATCCCCGTGGCGGGCGGGGTGATCCCGGCCACACGGACAGTGGTCGAGCAGCGGCCGGGCACCACTCGTTCGATACCGCGCGCACGTACCCGGGATTGACACGATGGCGGGCGCTCATGTGGCGATTTGCCCGATAGTGAACCGTTTTGCGCAACTTGGGGCTAGGTGTCGCGGCACTATAAACGCACGCTCCAAACCCTCGGTTCCCGGGGCCGATAGTGCGCGCGCAATAGGAAGTTGCTCCCGCCATGCGGCCCGTGCATGCTGACGCTCCCAGCATCCGGTGGCCTTCTGGCCGGAGCCCGCCGAGCGCTGGTCTTCACTCGCCAGACGCCGCCCGGACGGTGCCCTACCACCGGGCCTACACCAACCGAGGAACCAGCCATGACGCTCGACCTGCCCGCCACTCCCCCTCCCGATCCGTCCGCTGCGGGCACGGACACAGACAGCGACCGCCACGCACTCCACCTGCGCATCGGGCGCCACTTCGAACTCAAGCTCTACGTCTCGCCCGTCGTCCTGACCGCGCTGCTGGGCGGCGGCGGCGGAACCGCCGCCCTCGTCGCCTTCCTCACGCGGTAACCCGACGCGTCCTCAGGGGGCTGAGCCAGCAGACTGCCTCAGCCCCCCTCGACCGATGCGGGATGAATAGATGACATGCCGCCCGCGGTCTCCATGTCCCGGCCCGGGCGCGTCAGTCGAAGACAAACGGGCCCGGCGACTGCTTGGTCACCGCAACACACCGCCCGCTCACACCGAAGACCACAAAGCTCAGCGAGTCCCCGCCCAGGCTGGAGTCCAGGCTGTCGCCCGGGGCCACAGCGCCAATGAGCGGGCCGAGCCTGGTCAAGGGACCCGCCGGGTTAGTCTGGCCCGTGAAGAGGGTCGTAGCCGGTCCGCCGTTCTTCTCCAGCCGCAGCGTGGCGCTCACGGAGTTCGCCGGGACCGCGATCGGAACAATCACGTCGGTTGAGATGAGCGTGATTGTCGCGTTCGTGCCGTTCTGGGTGGCGGTGAGGGTCAAGGTCGTGCTGCCCCAGGTACCGCAGTCATATTCGGCCGTAACGGTGGTCGGTGACACGGCAGTTGCCGCGGGTGCCAGCGCCACGACGCCGGCAAGCAGTCCCGCCGAGGCGGCAGCGGTCGTGGCGGCGCGTAACTTCGGCGTCGTACACCTCATCAGTCGTCCCATCCGGTCAAGATCGATTGCTACTGATACGACGTCAGAACATTTGCCTCATTGACGCGCAGGGATCTCAAGAAGACAAGCGGCACGGCCAACCCCGAAAGACGTCGGACGCCGAGCCTGCCTGGCAGGAGCGTCGCAGCCTGCCGCTTTGGGCAACACCACCGGCCCCTGCCCGCGACAACCCGCCGACAGGGGCCGAGGGAGATCGACCGATCGGGTCGAGTTGCCCCCCAAGGGGCTGTCGGCCTTCCTCCTGGGCCTTCCTCAGCCCAGGGTGTGATCATGAAAACCCTGCGATTGCACTGTCTGCACCGCTCTGTCGCAAGCGCGGCTGCGGCAGCCGTCATCAGCCTTGCAG
>NZ_JBEZLR010000215.1:0-4144 GCF_040652275.1 Streptomyces sp. NPDC048275 | reverse complement strand
CGGCCACCACCCTGGCGGACACCACCGCCACCCTCGCCCCCGCCCTGCGCCCCCACCACCCCGAGCCGCACTCCCTCCTCACCGCCATCGCCACCACACACGTCAACGGACACCCCGTCACCTGGCCCACCCACGGCCACACGCTCCCCCTCCCCACCTACGCCTTCCAACGACAGCGCTACTGGCTGGAGGTCGGCGGCACCACCGACGCGGCGGAGCTGGGGCTCGCCCCTGCGGAGCATCCGCTGCTGGGTGCGGCCGTCGCCGTGGCCGACGACGACGGGCTGCTGTTGACCGGGCGGATCTCCCGGCGCACCCACCCGTGGCTGGCCGACCATGTCGTGCTGGGCTCCGCCCTGCTCCCGGGCGCCGCTTTCGTCGAGCTCGCGCTGCACGCGGGCGCGCAGGTCGGGTACGGGACGATCGACGAGCTGATCATCGAGACGCCGCTCGCCGTTCCGGAGAACGGCTCCGTGCAACTGCAGTTGAGTGTGGGTGCGCCGGACGAGTCGGACCGCAGGTCCGTGCGTGTGCACTCGCGTGTCGACGGCGAGGACGGCGAGTGGACCCGGCACGCGTCCGGTGCGCTGCGCGGCGACGACGCCGCACCGCGGGAGCCGGAGGCGGCCTGGCCGCCGGCCGGAGCGGAAGCCGTCGACACCGCGGACCTCTACGACCGGCTCACGGAGGCCGGGTTCGCCTATGGCCCCGCCTTCCAGGGATTGCGGGCAGGCTGGCGGCTGGGCGACGACGTGTACGCCGACGTGCGGCTGCCCAAGGAGCAGTACGAGGCGGCGGAGGGGTTCGGGATCCACCCCGCGCTGCTCGACTCCGCGATGCACTCCCTGGGGCTCGGCGTCGTCGAGAACGAGGCCGACCAGGTGCGGCTGCCGTTCTCGTGGGCAGGTGTGTCCCTGCACGCGAGCGGAGCGGTGGCGGCACGGGTGCGGCTGTCGCCGACCGGCGCGGACACCGTACGGCTCACCCTCCTCGATGCGGAGGGTGCCCCGCTGCTCACCGCCGACGGGCTCACCCTGCGGGCCATGGCGCGCACGGCCGTCCCGGCTCAGCAGCCGCTCTACGGGCTGGACTTGGTCGCGCTGCCCGCGCCCGGCGAGGCCGGCCGTGCGGACGAGGAACCGGTGATCATCGGCAGTGTCGAGGACCTCTCGGGGGTGCGGCAAGCCGCGGTCGTGCGCGTCGACTTCACCGGCGAGGACGCGGGCGACGCCGAGGACACCGTCGTGGCCACCCACCAGGTGGCACGGCGGGCGCTGGAGTTCATCCAGGCCTGGCTGGCCGACGACCGGTTCGCCGGGTCCCGGCTGCTGTTCGTCACCCGTGGCGCGCTCGCCGTGGACGAGGTCCGGGACCTGGCGGCGGCGACGGTGTGGGGACTGGTGCGCACCGCCGAAGCCGAGAACCCGGGCCGGTTCGTCCTGGTCGACGTGGACGGCGAGGCGGCCTCGCTCGCCGCTCTGCCGGCCGCTCTGGCCTGTGATGAGCCCCAACTGGCGGTACAGGACGGCGTGTTGCTGGCCCCCAGGGTCGCCCGGCTCCCCGCCGCCGAGGCGGAGCGGGTCCCGCTCGACCCCGAGGGCACCGTGCTCGTCACCGGCGGTACCGGAACCTTGGGCGCGCAGCTCGCCCGGCACCTCGTCACCGTCCACGGAATGCGCCATCTGCTGCTCACCAGCCGGCGCGGCCCGGAGGCCGAGGGTGCCGGGGAGCTGCTGGCCGAGCTGGCCGAGCTGGGTGCCGAGGCGACCGTCGCCGCCTGCGACGTGAGTGACCGGGAGGCGCTGGCTGGACTGCTCGCATCAGTGGGCCGCCCGCTGACCGCTGTGGTGCACACCGCCGGTGTACTGGACGACGGGGTGATCGGCGCGCTGACGCCGGAGCGGCTGGCGGCCGTACTGCGGCCGAAGGTCGACGCCGCCTGGAACCTGCACGAACTCGCAGGGGACGTCGCCTCGTTCGTCCTGTTCTCCTCGGTCGCCGCCACCTTGGGCAGCCCCGGGCAGGGCAACTACACCGCCGCCAACTCCTTCCTCGACGCGCTCGCCTGCCACCGGCGCGCTCTGGGGCTTCCCGCCGTCTCCCTGGCGTGGGGTCTCTGGGACACCGAGGACGGTATGACGCGGGACCTGGACGCGCGGGACCGGGCCCGGCTGAGCCGGGGCGGCATCGCGCCGATGAGTGTGGAACAGGGCCTGGCCCTCTTCGACGCGGCGCTCCCGCAGGACCGCGCCGTGATCGTCTCCGCCCGCCTCGACCTCGCCGCACTGCGCTCCTCCGGCACCGTGCCGGTCGCCCTGCGCGGCCTGGTGCGCGGGGTCACCCGCCGGGCTGCCGCCGGTGCGGGCACGGCGACGGGATCGTCGCTGGCCCAGCAGGTCGCCGGGCTGTCGGAGGCCGAGCGGGATGCCGTGCTGCTGGATACGGTGCGCACCGCCGTGGCCGCGGTGCTCGGGCACGGCAGTGCGGACGCGGTGGCCGCGGACCGGCAGTTCACGGATCTCGGCTTCGACTCACTGACCGCCGTGGACTTCCGTAACCGGCTCTCCACGGTGACGGGCCTGCGGCTGCCGACCACGCTGGTGTTCGACTATCCGACGCCGCTCGCGCTCGCGGACTTCCTGCGCGACGAGGTGGTCGGTGCGGCCGTTGCCGCGGTCCGTCCGACGGTGTCGGTGACCGGCGACGACCCGATCGTGATCGTCGGCATGAGCTGCCGCTTCCCCGGCGGGGTCCGCTCGCCGCAGGACCTGTGGGAGCTGGTCGCGGGCGGCGTGGACGCCATCTCCCCCTTCCCTGCCGACCGGGGCTGGAGCGAGGACCTCTACGATCCCGACCCGGAACGCACCGGCACGTCGTACGCCAACGAGGGCGGCTTCCTGCATGACGCGGGCAGCTTCGATCCGGAGTTCTTCGGGATCTCCCCGCGGGAGGCGCTGGCCACCGACCCGCAGCAGCGGCTGCTCCTGGAAACGGCCTGGGAGGCCTTCGAACAGGCCGGCATCGATGCGAGCGCCCTGCGCGGCAGCAGCACCGGCGTCTTCACCGGGATCATGTACAACGACTACGGCTCCCGGCTGCTCGAGAACATCCCGCAGGGTTACGAGGGGTTCCTGGGCACGGGCAGCGCGCCGAGCATCGCCTCGGGCCGGGTGGCGTACACCTTCGGTCTGGAGGGCCCGGCGGTCACCGTCGACACCGCCTGCTCCTCCTCGCTGGTCGCGCTGCACCTGGCCGCGCAGGCCCTGCGCAACGGCGAGTGCGACCTGGCGCTGGTGGGCGGCGCGACCGTGATGGCCACGCCGACGACGTTCATCGAGTTCAGCCGGCAGCGCGGGCTGGCCCGGGACGGACGCTGCAAGGCGTTCTCCGAGGAGGCCGATGGCACGGGCTGGGCCGAGGGCGCGGGGCTGGTCCTGGTGGAGCGGCTGTCCGACGCCGAGCGCAACGGGCACCAGGTCCTCGCGGTGGTCCGCGGCAGCGCCGTCAACCAGGACGGCGCGAGCAACGGGCTGACCGCCCCCAACGGCCCTTCCCAGCAGCGCGTGATCCGTCAGGCCCTGGCCAGTGCGGGCCTGAGTCCCGCCGAGGTGGACGCGGTGGAGGCGCACGGCACCGGCACCCGGCTGGGCGACCCGATCGAGGCGCAGGCCCTGCTCGCCACGTACGGAAAGGACCGGCCGGCCGACAAGCCGCTGTGGCTGGGCTCGCTGAAGTCGAACATCGGCCACGCGCAGGCCGCGGCCGGCGTCGCGGGCATCATCAAGATGGTCATGGCGATGCGCCACGGCGTCCTGCCCAAGACCCTGCACGCCGCCACCCCCTCCTCGCACATCGACTGGGAGGCGGGCGCGGTCTCCCTGCTGACGGAGGCTCAGCCGTGGGAGACGGACGGCCGTCCGCGCCGGGCCGGTATCTCTTCCTTCGGCGTCAGCGGCACGAATGTGCACCTCATCCTTGAGCAGCCGCCGGTGTCCGACGCCGAGCCGGTCGGGCCTTCGGTTTCCTCCTCCGGTCCGCTGCCGTGGGTACTGTCCGCCAAGAGCCTGCCCGCCCTGCACGACCAGGCCGCACGCCTGCACGACCTGATCACCGACCAACCCGAACTGTCCCCCGCGGACATCGC
>NZ_JBEZLR010000214.1:0-4223 GCF_040652275.1 Streptomyces sp. NPDC048275 | reverse complement strand
AGCGCATCGGACCGGACCAATCGAGACGGGGATCAGTTCGGCCCGAGATCTGGCACGGGGCCAGCAAGATCACGATCTACAGCTGGAGTACTAGTTCGAGGGCGTCGGTCCTCGCATGTCCCCGGTCCATCCCTTGCGGGGTCAGTCGCGGACCTGGCCAGTCCCCGGTCTGGAACATCCAGGACTGCTTCTCGAGTTCGGCCGTGATGTCGATGAGCAGCTACAGAGCCCGAGCAGATCCACCAGGGGGTCCTGCAGCGACTCTCCGGTGACGTGGCGCGCGAGGTCGGGGAGCGTGCTCTTCACGACGGTCATGCCGCGTTTCTCCTTCCGGCTTCGTCCCTGGTTGTACGGAACAGTTCGGCGCGCTCCTCCTCACCGGTGCCGCCCCACACGCCCGAGGTCTGCCCGGTGCTGAGCGCCCAGGCCAGGCACGGGGCGGCCACCGGACAGCGCCCACAGATGCGCTTGGCGGCGGCGATGTCCTCCAGTGCCGGCCCCGCCTTGCCCACGGGGAAGAACAGGTCGGGGTCCTCTGCCACGCAGGCCGCTCTCACCAACCACTCCATGCCGCAGCGGGTGCCCAGGACGGATGGGTGGAAACCAGTTCGCCGGGGTGAGCCCCGACCGCGCCGCCGCCTGCGCCCGCGCGTTGCGGGACGTGGGCCACCGGGGTGCCCGGGGCGCCGGTGAGCACGTCCTTCCTGCCCCCTTCCTCGCCGTCGGCGAGGGCTGGTGGATCGGCACGACCTGCACCGACGCGAGCGCCGACTCCCGCACCAAAGCGTTCGCCGCCGCGTTCCGCGCCCGTCATGGGCACGCGCCCGGCCCCTGGACGGCCGAGGCGTACGACGCCGTCCGGTTCGCCGCCCACGGCCTCGCCTCCATCAGCGACGACGGCCGGTCCGCCCTGCGCTCAGAACTCCTGCGCCGCCCCTGACAGGGCATCACCCACCGCATCAGCTTCGACGCCACCGCGTAATTCTTCCAGCTCGCCCGGACAACTCCTCGGGCGGCTCGGCGGCCGTGAGGACCCGCTCCCACTACAGCCGCTCAGGTTCAGGACTCGAGGAATTCAAGCGCGCTCGTCACGAATTCATCGTGGTATTGGAAGATTCCCCCGTGTCCAGCATCCCGGTAGAGGGGGACGAGTTCACTCTGGGGCAGACGTGTGGCCAGGTCGAGTGTGTTCTGGCTGGGCACCATCCGGTCCTTCTCGCCGTTTGCCACGAGGGCCGGTTGGCGAATGTGCGACAGGTCCGACGGTGCCTGGCGGCCCCATTGTTTGATGGCCTTCAGCTGGGCGCGGACCGACGGCAGCGAGATGTCCTTGTCGCGGTGGTGCGTACGCTCCTTCAGCCGTTCCAAGAAGGCGTGTCCGGCCCGTCGGCCGCCTGCGGTTTCGGTGAAGAAGAGGGAGAGCTTGGGATCTTGGCGGGTCAGCGCGCCCTTGAGTGTGGCCCGGATGGTGAGTGCCGGGACATGGTCGATGCCGGGGCCCCCGGCGGGACCCGTGCCCGCCAAGATGACCTTGCGGACGAGGCGCGGTTCTTCTTTCGCGATGACCTGTGCGATGAAGCCGCCCATCGACAGACCGAGCAGATCGACCTGGTCGAACCCGAGGGCTCGGACGAACAGCACCGCGTCGCGAGCCATCGCCTCGATCGTGTCCGGCGTCGATCCGCTCGATCCGCCCACCCCGCGGTTGTCGAAGGCGATGACCCGACGTCGTACGGCGAGTCCGTCGACGACACGCGGGTCCCAGTTGTCCAGGACCCCGGCCAGGTGAATCAGGAGGATCAGCGGCACGCCGTCCTGGGGGCCGAGTTCCCGGTAGGCGAAGTCCTCGCCGCGAACGGACACGGAGCGGGTCGACGCGTTCTTGTACGACGACGTCGAGGGGGATGGGGGATTCCGCGGTGTGTTCATGTCCAGGTCCTTCTGTAGCGGATTTCAGGACATTTCTCGTTGCCGCTGGCCGTGTCGTTCCGGTGCGCCTGGAGGACCTTGATTGCCCGGCAGCAGTGTTCCCTCACGTCCCTCACGTCATCTTGACGACGACCTTGCCGGCCTTCGCGCGCCCTGCTTCGACGTACTCCAGCGCTTCTCGGGCCGACTCGAACGGGAATACGGTGTCGACGACGGGTCGGATCTTGCCGGCTTCGATGAGAGGGGTGAGCTCGCGCAGCTGTTCCCCGCTGGCCTTCATGAACAGGAACGAGTACGTCACGTTGCGGCGCCGGGCGCGTCGTCGGGTCCGGAAACTCAGCGCGGACATCACCAGCCGGATGATCGGATTCGCTCCCAGCTCCCTGGCGAAAGCGGCGTCGGGAGGGCCCGCGACACTGATGACGTTCCCGCCGGGCTTGAGCACGTCCAGGGACTTTTCGAGCGTCTCGCCGCCGAGCGAGTCCAGGACGACGTCATAGTCGTGCAGCACCGTCTCGAACGCCTGCTTCTTGTAGTCGACGACAACGTCCGCGCCCAGACGCTTCACCAGGTCGACGTTTGCCGTGCTCGTGGTGGTCGCCACATGCGCCCCCAGTTGCTTCGCCAGCTGGATGGCGATGGTGCCCAGGCCGCCGGAACCCGCGTGGATGAGGATTTTCTGACCCGGCTGAATGTGCGCGCGCTCGACCAGCACCTGCCACGAGGTCAGGGCGACCAGGGGAAGGGACGCCGCTTCCTCCATGGTCAGCGTGGCCGGCTTGATCGCCACGTCGTCCTGGTGCACCGCGATGAGTTCGGCGAACGTGCCGATCCGGTCCTTGTCGGGCCGTGCGTAGACCTCGTCGCCCACCGCGAACCGCGTAACGGCCGCACCGACTTCGACCACCACTCCGGCCAGGTCGTTGCCCAGGACGAACGGGACCCGGTACGGCAGGATCGCCTTCATCTCCCCGTCCCGGATCATGCGGTCGAGCGGGTTGATGCTCGCGGCCTCGATCCGGACCAGCACGTCGTCCGCGCCCACATCCGGGTCCGGCACATCGCCGACACGCACGCCGGCCTTGTCGCCGTAGCGCTCCAACGTGAAGGCTCTCATCGTCGTCTCCGTATCTCGCCCGCAGGCGGATGGGGGTGCAGTTCATTCCGGGCTTCCCCGGATGGTCCGCAGTGATTTTTGTGGCGTTATGCGGTCTATGTGTGAAGGGTTTTGCGGGAGGCGGAGCCTCGTCGCCCGGCTGTCCATGGAGGGCTGTGTGCCCTCGCTGTAGAACCTTCCGGGGTTGCCCTGTCGCGTGTCCCGGTGCCGATGTCAGTCCCCGTGGCGGCAGGGGAAGCCTATTGAATTACGTTCATAATATTAAGCGGCGGGTTGGCGGATCGCAAGGGGAATCGCTCCTCGTGGGGCGGTGTGGGGTCAGGTGACACGCCGCTCAGGCGGGACGGGCGAATCTGTGGCGCGAACAGGCGGGATCTGCGGGTGAGTCAGCTCGATGTCCTGGGGGCATGGCCGATACCCAGTAGTGCGAGGGGCGTTGTGGATGCCCTGATCGAGAAGTTCATCGGCGAGCGCCCTCGGCGTACGCCTGCCTGGTGGGGTCTGTGCGGCGCCCGATCTCGTAGAGCGGGGCGGCGGAGGGGCAGCCGTCGTCGGGGCTTTCGCGGTGCTGGGCGGACAGGTACCACCGCGCGATCTGTTCGAGCCGGGCGCGGCCGGGTGCCGCCTGCGCGACGATGTTCGCGTTCCCGCTTGAACCGGCGGTCGGCTGTCTCGATGATCCGCTGCCTGGTCGTCCGCTTGTGCTCATTCCCGTATCGCACTGCGTACTCCTTCGCTCGCCGGAGGAGTCGTCTGTCGGCTTGAGCTCGTTCCGTCGCGCCTCGCGGGCCGTCGTTCGTCGCGATAGCTCACTTGTGCCCGTGGTCTTCCGCGCATAGTATTACGATCATAATCTCAATGCCCGCCCCGGAGTTGGGTGGATCCGAGACCTGGTCGACAACGCCGGCCCGGTGCTTCGGACGCCGGCGAGGAGGGCTCCGTACCGCAGTCCCGGCACGTCGGTGGACTGCTTTTCAAGTGGGCCCGGGAGATGCCACGCACAACCGCCAACGCACCCGCCAACAAGAGAAGGACATCATGGGCACGTATCTGGCAGACAAGGCCGAGGACCTCACCGTCGAGGATGGCGTCCCGCCACGTGGTGTAGGGGATCAAGACACCGGAATCCGCAGGCCAGGGGCGCCGACCATGCCCGATCAGATGTCCAACTCGCCTT
>NZ_JBEZLR010000213.1:0-4277 GCF_040652275.1 Streptomyces sp. NPDC048275 | reverse complement strand
AGTTCGGGTTGGTCGGTGATCAGGTCGTGCAGGCGTGCGGCCTGGTCGTGCAGGGCGGGCAGGCTCTTGGCGGACAGCACCCACGGCAGCGGACCCGCCGCAGCCTCGGGGGCCTCCGCCTCGGCAGGCTCCTCGACGTGCTCCTCCAGGACGACGTGCGAGTTGGTGCCGCTGATACCGAAGGAGGAGACGGCGGCCCGACGGGGCTGGCCCTCGGTGGACCAGGGGCGGGCCTCGGTGAGCAGGGACACCGCTCCCGACGACCAGTCCACGCGGGGCGTCGGCTCGTCCACGTGCAGGGTCTTGGGCAGCAGGCCGTGGCGCATCGCCATGACCATCTTGATGACGCCCGCGACACCGGCCGCGGCCTGCGTGTGCCCGATGTTCGACTTGACGCCGCCGAGGAAGACCGGCTTGTCGGACGGGCGGTCCTGGCCGTACGTCTCGAGGATCGCGCGCGCCTCGATCGGGTCGCCGAGCTGGGTGCCGGTGCCGTGCGCCTCGACGGCGTCGATCTGCTGCGGGCTCAACCGCGCATCCGACAGCGCCTGTTGGATGACACGCCGCTGGGAGGGACCGTTGGGAGCGGTCAGCCCGTTGCTCGCCCCGTCCTGGTTGACGGCGCTGCCCCGGACCACCGCGAGGACCTGGTGCCCGTTGCGCTCGGCGTCGGACAGCCGCTCCACCAGCAGCAGGCCCGCGCCCTCGGCGAAGTTCGTACCGTCGGCCGCCGCGGCGAACGCCTTGGTCCGGCCGTTCCTGGCAAGTCCGCGCTGCCGGCTGAACTCGATGAACGGCGCCGGGGTGGCCATCACGGTCACCCCGCCCGCCAGCGCCAGCTCGCACTCGCCCTTGCGCAGCGCCTGCACCGCGAGGTGCAGCGCCACCAGCGACGACGAGCACGCGGTGTCCAGCGTGACGGCCGGGCCCTCCAGACCGAAGATGTACGCCAACCGGCCCGAGGCGACGCTGCTGGTCGTACCGGTGAGCAGGAAACCCTCCAGGCCCTCGGCCTCGGAGTGGGAGTGCGGCACGTACTCCTGGTGGATCACGCCGGCGAAGACACCGCCCCGACGGCCGCGCACGGTCTGCGGGTCGATGCCCGCGTGCTCGAACGCCTCCCAGGCGAGCTCCAGCAGGATCCGCTGCTGCGGGTCCATGGCCAGGGCCTCACGGGGCGAGATCCCGAAGAAGGCCGGGTCGAAGCTGCCCGCCTCGTGCAGGAAGCCGCTCTCGGTGATGTAGCAGGTGCCCGGGTGGTCCGGGTCGGGGTGGTGCAGGGCGTCGAGGTCCCAGCCCCGGTTGGTGGGGAACGTGGTGATGGCATCGGCCCCGTCGGCTATCAGCCGCCACAGGGCGTCGGGGGTTTCGGCCCCGCCCGGGTAGCGGCAGCTCATGCCCACGATGGCGATGGGCTCGTGCGCGCGGTCCTCGGCGTCGGTCAGCCGTCGGTTCGCCTGACGCAGCTCGGCCGTCGCCCGCTTGAGATAGTCGCGAAGCTTCTGCTCGTTCGACATTGTTTTTCTGCTCCTAGAGGGAAAGTCAGGCCAAGCCGAGTTCGTCGTCGAGAACGTCGAACAGTTCGTCGTCCGTCGCCACCATGAGGTCGCCCTCGTCGGGGCCGTCGTTCCACTTGCGGGCCAGCGCCTGCAGCCTGGCGGCGATCTGCCCACTTCCGTCGGCGTGCGTCCCGGCCATGTCGAGGGCAGCCTCAAGGCGGTCGAGCTCGGCCAGCAGCGCGCTGTGCGCGTCGACCGGGGCGGGAGCGAGTTCTTCGCGCAGATGGTGAGCCAGCGCGGTGGGCGTCGGATAGTCGAAGACCAGAGTCGTCGAGAGCTTGCGGCCGGTGGCGGCACCGAGCCGGTGGCCCAGCTGCACCGCGCTGAGCGAGTCGAAGCCCAGCTCCCGGAAGGCCCGTTCGGCCTGGATCTGCTGCACGGAGCGGTGTCCGAGCACCGCGGCGGCCTGCGAACGCACCAGCTCCACCAGTACGGCGATCTGCTCGGCCTCGGTTTTGCCGGTCAGCTGCTCGTGCAGTGCCGAGGTGTCCACCGCGGCCGCCTCCTGGGCCCGGCGGCGCACCGGCCCGCGCACCAGAGAGCGCAGCAGCACCGGCAGGGCACCCAGCTCGGCCTGCGCCCGCAGCGCCGCCGGATTCACCCCCGCGGCGACGACCAGCCCAGGGCCTTCGCGCAGCACGGTGTCGAACAGCGACAGCCCCTGCTCGGTCTCCAGCGGAGTCAGACCGCCCCGCGCCATCCGGGCCAGGTCGGCTTCGCCGAGATGGCCGGTCATGGCGCTGGCCTGCGCCCACAGCCCCCAGGCGACAGAGGTGCCGGCCAGCCCGCGAGCGCGGCGCTGCTGTGCGAGCGCGTCCAGCAGGGCGTTGGCCGCGGCGTAGTTGCCCTGCCCGGGCGACCCCAGGACACCGGCGGTGGAGGAGAACAGCACGAAGGCGGCCAGATCGGCGTCACGCGTCAGCTCGTCCAGCAGCAGGGCGGCGTCCGCCTTGGGCCGCAGAACCTTCTCGAACTGCTCCAAGGTCAGCGCCCCGACGGTCGCGTCGTCCAGCACACCCGCCGCGTGCACGACCGCGGTCAGCGGATGCGCTGCCGGTACGGACGCCACGACCTTGCGCAGTGCGACACGGTCCGCGCTGTCGCAGGCGGCGAACGTCACCGACGCCCCCGCCGCTTCCAGCTCGCCCGCCAACTCCGCGGCGCCCGGGGCATCAGCCCCGCGCCGCCCGACCAGCAGCAGCCGCCGCACTCCGTGCCCGGCGACCAGACGCCGGGCCACAAGGCCGCCGAGCAGCCCGGTGCCGCCGGTGATCAGCACGGTGCCCTCGGGGTCCAGCGGGCGCGACACGGCAGCGTCCGGCGCGGACCGCGGCACCAGCCGCGGAACCCGTACGGCCCCCTCGCGCAGCGCCAGTTGGGGTTCGCCGAGGGTCAGCGCATGCGCGAGCGCAGACTCCGACGTTGCGCTCCCGTCATGGTCGATCAGGGTGAACAGTCCGGGAGTCTCGCTCTGCGCCGTCCGGATCAGGCCCCACACCGCGGCCTGGCCCGGCGCGGGCACGTCCTCCCCGGCGGCGGCGACCGCTCCCCGCGTGACCACCACGAGGCGCCCGTCCCCGGCTCCGTCCAGCCGGTCCCGCACCGCGTCCAGGACCGGATAGAGGGCCTCACGCGCCGAGGCGTCCGGCTCGACCCGTACGACGACCACGTCGGCGGGCGGTTCACCCGATCCGGCGGACTCGGCAGGCGGGGCGGGCACGGTGGTCCACTCCAGCTCGTACAGGGCCTGGGCCGCCGACCGGCCGGCACCGAGCGCGTCCGGGTCGACGCTCCTGAGCGTGACGGAGCCGACCGTGGCCACCGGCGCGCCCGTCGGGTCGGCGACGGCCAGCACGAAGGAGTCCGCCCCGGTCGCCGTCAGCCGCACCCGCAGCGCTCCGGCCCCGGCCGCCTGCACGCTCACCCCGTGCCAGACATACGGAAGCCGCGCCTGCGGCTCCTGGGCCGCGGCCTCGGCGACATGCCGTGCGGCGTCGAGCAGCGCCGGGTGGAGGGCGTACCCCTCGGTCTCGGTACCGTCCGGCAGGGTGACCTCGGCATACAGGTGGTCACCGTCCCGCCAGGCCTTCTGTACGCCCTGGAAAACAGGCCCGTACGTGAGCCCGGCGGCGCTCAGCCGGTCGTAGAGCCCGTCGACATCCAGGGGCTCGGCGCCCGGCGGCGGCCAGGCGACCAGCTCGGTGCCGTCGGTCGAGGCTTCGGACAGCACACCTCGGGCGTGCTGCGTCCAGGGCAGCTCGTCGCCCTGCCGTGAATGGACGCTGACAGCTCGCAGGCCCGCCTCGTCCCGCGCTCCCACGCGCACCTGGATCTGCGCCGGGGCCGTATCGGCGAAGACAAGCTGTGTGTCGACCGTCAGCTCTTCGAGGTGCCCCGAGCCGACCTGGTCGCCCGCCGCCAGGGCGAGCTCGACGAAGGCGGCGCCCGGCAGCACGACGGCTTCGCCCACCAGATGATCGGCCAGCCAGAACGGGTCGTCCGGCGCGAGCCGGCCGGTGAGCAGCAGACCACCGTCGGCAGCCACGGCCAGGGCGGAGTCGGCCAGGGCATGGCCGAGCGGGGAGAGCCCGAAACGGGAAGCGTCCCCGTACCGCTCGGGGGCGTCCAGCCAGTAGCGCTCTCGTTGGAAGGCGTAGGTGGGGAGGGGGAGCGTGTGGCCGTGGGTGGGCCAGGTGACGGGGTGTCCGTTGACGTGTG
>NZ_JBEZLR010000212.1:0-4321 GCF_040652275.1 Streptomyces sp. NPDC048275 | reverse complement strand
GGCCTGCCCGGCCTCCGCAGCCGCCCTCGCCTTCGCCATTGCTCCCCCTCACGGTTCCGGCCGGAATACCGCGGCACCCCCGAGCCCTCCGATGAAACCGTATGCGCGACCGCCGTACACCCGTGCCCCGATCGCGCGGCCGTCACTCCAACCGGCGCTCACGGGTACACGCGTTCGCGTTACCCCGGCTCTGTCGGGCAGCTGTACGGGCACTCCGCGCCAGGAACCGGATACGGCGACGCTCCGCGTCGCAGCGCCCGGATGTGATTCCTCCCCGGCGTGAACGCCGGGGCATCCTCGCGCAAAACGAGTGAACGGGTCGAATCCGGTCACCAGGATGCGCTTCACGTCCTTGGCCCGCGGATAGTGGATCGCCCGCTGCCCGCGCGAATTCTGCTCCAACTCATCGAGCAGTTCGGCGCGCTGGGCGTCCGTGAGGTCGAACTCCGGCTCCCACGCCCGTACGTCACGCGTCATGCCGAGTCGCGCCCAGTACAGCGGCCGGTCGTCGTCCCGGCTCAGGTCGCCGCCCGCCGGACCCCGGCCCTGCGCACGGTCGACGGCCCGCTGCTACAACCGCGAGCCCTGTCGTACGACGACACGCTCGGCCTGAGCGTACGAGTCCACCCGTGCGAGCGCCCGCGCGAACTCCGGCGCCACGGAGTCGAATCCGGAGCGCCGCAGGATCTCCTGGGGCGCGGCCTTGTCGAGCCGCTGCTCCTCGACGGTGAGGGTGACGGCGGCTGAGGCGGTGGGCGCTGCGGCGAGCCCCGCCACCAGGGCGAGGCCGAGCAAACCGATCCGAACGCGTATATGAGTCAAGGGAGTTCGAGCCTTCCGTCGCCGTGGGGAGCAGTCGGACGGCGGCAGTATCCCGTGACGGCTGGGGCGTACGCCATGGTGCGTGACTCAGGTGGCTCGCGTGCCGCTTATCCTCGCCGCCGAGTCTCGCAGCGCGACCGCCTCTTCAAACGTGGTCGCGGTGCCGGTCGTGGCAGAGGCTCAGGTTTCTCCGGTTTCTCCGAGCAGCGTCAGAAAGTCACGGAACGCGGCCGCCATGTCCACCGAGCCGGGATCCAGGAGCCACTGAAACTGGAGCCCGTCCATCACTGCCACGAGCAGCGGAGCGGCGCGCTCCGGAGTGAGCCCGCTCGGCAGTCGCTCCCCGTACTCGGCGCGCAGCGCCTGTGTCATGCTCGCGCGCACCGCGACGTATCGCCGGGTGAAGAACTCGCGCGCCGGATGCCCTTCCGTGACACTCTCGCCGAGCAGCGCCGAGAAGGTCTGCACGATGCCGGGCCGCATCGAGTTGTACTCGGCGAGCGAGCCCAGCAGATCGAGCCGCCACTGGCCCTCGGGGACGGAGTCCCACTGGTCGCGTTCCCTGAGGACGGCGACGAGCAGGGCGTCCTTGGTCGGGAAGTAGTGCAGCAGCCCCTGCTGGGTGAGGCCCACACGCTCGGCGACCGCGGCCATGCTCGCGCCCCGGTAGCCGCGCTCGGCGATCACCTCCAGGGCCGCGCGCACGATCTCCGCGCGCCGCTCCTCGCCCCTGGTCCTGGTCGCCATGACGTCACCGTACGGCATCCGATCACGCGATATGTAACGACAATATCACGGAACCTACCGCCCTACAGGGAAAAGGGTGCAGGATGGAGGCGCCCAACGGCTTTCGACGAGAGGTGGCCGCCATGGCGGAGACAGCACGGATGGGGCGGGACCGGGCCCGCGAGGCCGTCGTCGAGGCGGCTCTCGGCAAGCTCGACCTGGACGCGAAGGCGAGGCTGCTCGCCGGGCAGGACATGTGGTCGCTGCCCGCGCTCCCCGAGATCGGGCTGCGGTCGCTGGTCATGTCCGACGGCCCGATCGGCGTACGGGGCGTCCACTGGACCGCCGACGACACGTCCATCGCGCTCCCGTCCTCGACCGCGCTCGCCGCCACCTGGGACCCGGCCCTGGCCCACCGCGCCGGCACCCTCCTCGCCCAGGAGGCCCGCCGCAAGCACGTCCACGTGCTGCTCGCGCCCACGGTCAACCTGCACCGCTCCCCGCTCGGCGGCCGCCACTTCGAGGCCTACAGCGAGGACCCGTATCTGACCGGCGAGATCGGCGCCGGCTATGTACGGGGTGTGCAGTCCGGCGGTGTCGGCACCACCGTCAAGCACTTCGTCGCCAACGACGCCGAGACCGACCGCTTCACGGTGAACAACCTGGTCTCCGAACGAGCCCTGCGCGAGCTCTACCTGGCCCCCTTCGAGGCCATCGTGGAGAACGCCCACCCCTGGGGCATCATGACCGCCTACAACAGGGTCAACGGCACCACGATGACCGAGCACCGCCACCTCGTGAACGACATCCTGCGCGGCGAATGGGGCTTCGACGGTTTCAACGTCTCCGACTGGATGGCCGCCCGCTCCACGGTCGGTGCCATCGAGGGCGGCCTCGACGTCGCCATGCCCGGCCCCCAAACCGTGTACGGCGACGCGCTCGCCGCCGCCGTCCGAGGCGGCGAGGTCGAGGAGACGAAGGTCGACGAGGCCGTCCGCAACGTCCTGCGGCTCGCCGCCCGCGTCGGCATCCTTCAGGGCGCCGAACCGGTCGTCACCGAGCTGCCCGAGACCGTGGACGGCGAGGCCCTCGCCCGCGAGATCGCCCGCCGCGCCTTCGTCCTCGTACGCAACGAGAACAGCGCGTTGCCTCTGAAGCCGGGGACGGTGGCCTTGATCGGCGCCGCCGCCCGCGACGCCCGCGTCCTCGGCGGCGGCTCCGCCACCGTCTTCCCCTCCCGTATCGTCTCGCCCCTCGACGGCCTCGCCGCCGCCCTCCCCGAGGGCACCCTCACCTACGCCGTCGGCGCCGACCCGAACGAGGAACTCGCCGTCGCCGACAAGGGGTTCGAGCTGCGCGCCGTCTGCCGCGACGCCGACGGCACGGTCATCGGCACCGGCTCCGCGCCGAACGGTCAGATCCAGTGGTTCGGCAGCGACCTCCCCGAGGGCGTCACCCACGCCGCCCTGCGCACCGTCGAGCTGGCAGGCTCCTTCACCCCGCGAGAGAGCGGCGCGCACACATTCGGCATCAAGGGCCTCGGCGCGTTCACCCTCACCATCGGCGGCACGACCTACTTCGACGACGTCCAGCGCACCGACAAGAAGGATCCCTTCGAGGCGTTCTTGGGCGCCCCGGTGCCGCGCGCCCAGGCCGAACTGACCGCGGGCGAACCCGTCGACGTCTCCCTCACCTACGTCGTCACCGTCCCGGCGAACGCCCCGATCAAGATGATCGGCTTCACGCTCGCCCACCAGGAGCCGCAGCGCGACGGTGACGAGCTGATCGCCGAGGCGGTAGAGGCGGCCCGCGCCGCCGACACCGCCGTCGTCGTGGTCGCCACCACCGACCGCGTCGAGTCCGAGGGCTTCGACCGGCGGGACCTGCGCCTGCCGGGCCGCCAGGACGAGTTGGTGCGCGCCGTCGCCGCGGCCAACCCGAACACCGTCGTCGTCGTCAACTCCGGCTCCCCCGTGGAGCTGCCCTGGCGCGACGAGGTCGCCGCCGTACTGCTCAGCTGGTTCCCCGGTCAGGAAGGCGGCGCCGCCCTCGCCGACGTCCTCACCGGCGCCCACGAGCCCGGCGGCCGGCTGCCCACCACCTGGGGTTCCTTCGAGGACGCCCCGGTCACCCGGGTGACCCCCACCGACGGCGAACTCCCTTACGCAGAGGGGGCGTTCATCGGCTACCGAGCCTGGGAGCAGCAGGGCAGGACCCCCTCGTACGCCTTCGGGCACGGCCTCGGCTACACCGACTGGACGTACGAGTCGATCGAGATCACCGGTACGACGGCCACGGTCCGCGTCCGCAACTCCGGCACGCGCGCCGGGCGCGAGGTCGTCCAGGTCTACCTCGCGCCGACCGAGTCCGAGTCCGAGTCCGGCACCGAGCGCCCGGCCCGCCGGCTCGCCGCCTTCGCGGGCATCGAGGCCGGCCCGGGCGAGAGCGTCGAGGCTGTCCTCGACCTTCCGCGCCGCGCCTTCGAGATCTGGGACGAGGGCGTCGGCGGGTGGGTGTTTGTGAAGGGTTCGTACGAAATCCAGGCGAGTCGCTCGATCACCGACCACCGACTCGCTGCGAGGATTAACGTCTGAGCCGGGAGCCGGGACAGGCTCCCCGCCAAGCAGCCCCGGTCCGGACCCTGACATCCGGGCCGGGGCTCAGTTCTGCCCCCGGTCCTAGGGCCTGTCCGGCGGATCAGGTTGCAGGGAAGCACCGGCACCTCGTAGGTGCCGGTGAGCGGGGCTTGGTGCGTGCGGCTGCAAGGCGGAGG
>NZ_JBEZLR010000211.1:0-4428 GCF_040652275.1 Streptomyces sp. NPDC048275 | reverse complement strand
GTCATCAGCCTCGACATCGCCCACGACCACATCGCCCAGATCTGGGCCGTACTCAACCCCGACAAACTGCACTCCTGGAACCAGCCACCCACCCCGAACCCCGAGGTAGCCATGCCGGCACAGACAGGCGCCGCGGAGAATCAGGCAGCCGAGTCACCACCGGGCAAGTAAGCCCAGCAAACTCCTTTGAGCGCGCTCGATCCTGCTGCTCTTGCGGCGCGCTGTCACAGCCGGCCGCCGCTTTCCCCCCATACGTGCGGGCTACGACATACGTGCGGGCTACGGCATAATTGCGGGCTACGACGCACCAGGTCCTGGCTCTTTGCCGTTATGGCTGGCCGTGCACGTGCCGTCCCTGGCGGCCATCCAGGCAGGCCGGCGCCGCAGGGGCGCCGGTGGGCCCAGATCAGGATGCCCGTCAGGGGGGAGCGCGGTACTACTAACCCCCGACGAACGTGACCGTCTCGGCGAGCGGCGCCCGGCCCGTACGGCTGTAACCCACCGTGACGTCCTCGTACCCGATCGACATGCCGCAGAAGAGGAGGAGCTCGTCCGGGGGTGACACGATCTCCGCGACGGTCTTGCGGTACTTCGCCCATGCCATCTGCGTGCAACTGTGCAGGCCTTCGGCGCGGAGCAGCAGCATGACGGTCTGCAGATACATGCCGACGTCGGACCACTGGGCCGGGCCCAGGTCGCGGTCGATGTAGCAGAACAGTGCGGCGGGCGCGCCGAAGCAGTCCCAGTTCGCGGAAGCGGCTCTCTGGCGTGCCTCTATGTCCTCGCGCGGTATGCCGAGTGCGCCGTAGCGCTGCTCGCCGAAGGCGGATCGACGTTCGCGGTACGGGGACTTCAGGGCGGGCGGGTACTGCTCGTACTCCGGCTCGTCCCAGGGGTCACCTGAGGCCACACGCTCGCCGGCACGCTTCTTGAGCTCGGCCAGCGACCCGCCGGTCAGCACGTAGGCGTGCCACGGCTGGAGGTTCGATGCGGACGGCGACCAGGCCGCGGCGGACAGCACGCGCTCCAGCGTCTCCCTCGGGACCCGCCGGTCGGTGAATCCGCGCACCGCCCGTCGGCTCGTGACCGCCTCATAGACGTCCATGATCGCCTGACTCCCATCCGCTCAACGCGTGTGCTTCCGTTGCACTTGCGACGGTATCATTCAATACTAATTGGCGGGCGTGAGAACCCGCGCATCGTGAGGAAGGTCGCGTCGCCCACTGCTCCGCTGCGGAAACAATTTTCGCGCCGGCCGACGAGGTACGCGAAAGCGCCGCCGGGGCATGCGTCGGAGCCGGGGCTGAGGTTCGCCCGCGGGGCGTCCAGGAGACCGCGCCTGTCCAAGCAGTCACCCGTAACAACGCCTGGGTAGAGCACGTCTCGGCCACTGGGCACATTTCCCGTGGTGACGCATGAGGGCTTGCTGTGAGCGGACGCGTCGTCTTGGGCATGCCCGCCCGATTCGGCAATGTCACGGCCCGCCCCGGGGCGTGCATGGGCATCCTGGCTGGCCTCTGGCGACAGAATCTGTCGCCGACAAGGTCTACGGCGACTTCACCTCGACCGCGGCAGGTCACGGCGGACAGGATCGACCCTGCCGGCGCTGTACAATTCCGTCTGCCACTTCGGCGGCATCCTCGTCCCGCCCGGCTACAGGGGCCGCGTGGTCGACGGCCCCGGCAAACCGTGCTGCACCGGCTACCGCACTGGCGAGGACGGCTGGATCCCGGCGGCGACGAAGCCCTGACCGCCGCCCGAAGACAGGACCGGCGCGTAGCGACGATGGCCGCGGCTCACAGGGACGGGCGTGCCGCGAAAGCCGCGTGAGCCGAAGAACGCCCACGCGGCAGGCAACCGTCGTGCGGGCGTGCTTACGCCTCGCCGCCTGCGGGATAGGTGAACCGGGTCAGCAGGGCCGTCAGCTGCTCGGGCTCGCCGGGCCCCAGTTCGGCAGTCAGACGCTCAGCCAGCAGATCCGCCGACGCATGGGCTCTGTCGAACAGCTCGATGCCCTGAGGCGTGATCTCCACTGCCCGCACCCGCCGGTCCGACGGAACGGTCTTGCGTACGGCCAGCCCCTTACGTTCCAGGTCGTCCACGACCCGCATGATTCCCGCCTTGTCCGACCCCGTCGCCGCCGCCAGGTCCCGCTGGACCGTGGGCCCGCGGTCGACCAGAACGATCAGCACGGCAAAATGCCGGCACTCGATGCCGAGCGGTCGAAGCGCCTCCGCTGTCGCCGCGGTCGCGCGCCAGTGTGCCCGGCGCAGCAGCAGGCCGAGAGCGAAAGCTGAGGCGTCCCCGGGGCGGTCGGTCGCGCGCGGGGTGATCGTTCTGTGAGGAATTTCGGCAGGCATGAGCGCACGTTATCAGCCAAACATTCATTTGATACGGTATCGTCTGAAACTAAATCCGGCTCGGCCCCCGCCGAGCGCCGTCGCACCACCGCTGCCACCATCAACGCCGAGGCCACACGCCCCAGATGAGGTTGCGTTACTAACGAGGAGCCCCGATGCGGTTGCGCCACAACGTTGCGGCGAACTTCCCGGCTCACTGCACCTCCCGCCGCCCCTCCCTCAAACGCCCGGCCGTGCGCCGCTCACCGTTCCGGCAGCCGGGAAGCCACGGTCTGGTCAGACCGTGTTACGCGCTCGTAGCGGTGACACGCGTCGTCACGATGCGGTCGGTCTTCAGGGTGTGACTCCTGTCGGTGGCGTGAAACCGGCGCTGCGGGGCGCGTCCAGGCCTCGCCGGACGCAGAACGGCCCACCCACCAATCGACAACGTGTCAATGCTTTAATGTCCACCGTTGGGAACGATTCCATGGTCTTGGGCTAGGAACTATGTACGTGGACCGCTACCCGTATGAACCTTTTTCTCAAGGGTGGATTCGATCCGATGGTCGGGCCGTGAGCCCGCGGAAACACTGTGTTTCTTCCTGATGTCTGCCGTCGTGGCGACGGCCGGCGGCACCCCACTGCCCCAGCGCTGTCACGGGAACAGAACGATCCCGGTCTCATGCAACAGAGGCGATTGGAACAGTCGTGACTTTCAGTGACCGCAGTCCCTGCAGCACCCGAACAAGCCATGCAGTGCGTAACACCTGGCACCACTGGGGCCTCCAGGAGCGTGTCCTGGGATCGGTTGTAGGAGCCGTCCGTGACCACGCGGTCGCCGCGTCGTCACGCCCGTAGACAGCCGCAACCGGAGGAACGGAGACCGCGGAATCATGCATCCAGAGCCGTCCCCCACGACAAGTAGCCTTGAAGAGGCTGTTGCTGTCTTTGTGCAGCACCGGCCACGTCTCTTCGGAATCGCCTACCGCATGCTCGGCAGCGCGGTCGAGGCTGAAGACGTGGTCCAGGAAGTGTGGCTGCGCTGGCAGAAGACCGACCGCTCCGTGGTGGTCAGCCCGGTGGCTTTCCTCTCGAGTACGACGACCCGCTTGGCCATCAACGTTGCGCAATCTGCGCGGGTGCGCCGGGAGACCTACATCGGACCGTGGCTGCCCGAGCCCATCGACACGAGCTCGGACCCGGAGGTAGGCGCGCAGCGTGCGGAGGCCCTGGAATTGGCTCTGCTGCTGGTGTTGGAGAAACTGAGCCCCACCGAGCGTGCCGCATACGTACTGCGTGAGGCGTTCGATTACGGCTATCCCGAGATCGCTGAGATCCTTCAACTCAGCGTCGTCAACGTGCGGAAGATCGTAAGCCGTGCTCGCAAGCATCTGTCGGACGAGCAGCGGGAGAGCGTGGACACGGCGGAGCACCGACGCCTTCTGAACGCCTTCGTCTCAGCGGCTCAGACGGGGGATGTGGCTTCACTCGAAGCCCTTCTCGTCCCCGATGCCGTCAGTCTGTCCGACGGCAACGGTATCCGGGGCGCCGCTCGTATACCTGTGCTGGGCCGTGCACGCGTGGCCAACCTGGCGACCGCCAATCGGCGGTTCTGGCCCGGCGTGGAACCCAGGTTGGTCGACGCCAACGGCCGTTCGGGTGTGATGATTTACCGAGACGGCGAGCCCACCACGTTCATGACGATAGCCGCTTCGGAGGAAGGCATCCACAAGGTGATGTGGGTGTTCAACCCGAGCAAGATCGCTGCCTTCCTCGATTCGTGCTCTCGCTCCGCATCGGTTCTCGGCTCCGCCGGACGTGCTGTGACCTCGGCCGTGTGACGAACAGGCCTGGGGAGAACAGGGAAGGCACCCGACTGAGCCAGCTCCCAGGCCACGCAGCCCCTACCGCATGGACCGGAACTGCACCCCTGGTGCGATCAGGACCAGCAGTCACCCTGCTATGCGGGGCTCTGGTGCGCGCTGGCGCTGTCGGGGGTGGGTGGCTGGTTCCAGGAGTGCAGTTTGTCGGGGTTGAGTACGGCCCAGATCTGGGCGATGTGGTCGTGGGCGATGTCGAGGCTGATGAC
>NZ_JBEZLR010000210.1:0-4479 GCF_040652275.1 Streptomyces sp. NPDC048275 | reverse complement strand
GCCGACCAGGACGCGGATCCCGGCCAGGGCGGTGGTTGCCTCGGTGTCGGCGGTGACCGATCGCCACAGGCTCGGTGTGGCCTGCATGACCGTGACCCGCTCACCCGCCAGCAGAGCCCGCAACCCCTCCGGGTCATGAACGAGTCCGGAGGGGGCGATCACGACGGTGGCGCCGGCGGTGAGGGGTGTGAACAGTTCCAGACCGGCGATGTCGAAGCCGATCGTGGTCACCGCGAGCAGTCGGTCCCCGTGGGTGAGGGGGATGCGCTTCTGCATGTCGGTGAGGAGGTTGGCCAGTGCGCCACGGGAGATGACCACGCCCTTGGGGCGGCCGGTGGAGCCCGAGGTGTAGAGGACATAGGCGGCCTGCTCGCCGGCCACCACCTCAGGCAGGACCACCCCCGCCGCAGGCTCGCGCTGCCCCGCCTCAGCCAGCCACCGCTCATCCAGCACCAGCACCGGCCGCGTCTCACCCCGCATGAACTCAAGACGGTCGGCCGGGAAATCAGCATCCAACGGCAGATACGCACCTCCCGCCTTCAGCACGGCGAGCAGAGCGATGACCAGGTCACTGGAGCGCGGCAGCACGACGGCGACGTACCGCTCCGCCCCCACCCCCGCCTCCACCAACAACCGCGCCACACGCTCACTCCGCGCATCCAACTCCGCGTACGAGACCGATGCGCCGTCGGACACCACGGCCGGCGCGTCCGGTGTTTGTGCTGCTTGGGCGCGGAATTGGTGGATGAGGTCGTGTGTGGGGGTGAGGTCGGTGGTGGTGCCGTTGGCCCAGTGGCCGAGGACGGATTGCTGTTCGTCGGTGTCGAGTACGTCGATCTGGGCGACGTTGGTTTCTGGTGTTGTCGCCACCGTTTCCAGTACGCGGACGAACCGTCGGGTCAGCCGCTCGGCGGTCTCCTCGTCGAACAGATCCGCACTGAACTCCAACACCGCGCGTATGCCGCCCGCTTGTCCGCCGTCCGAAGCCTGGCGTTCCTGAAGAGCGAGGAGCAGATCGAACTTCGACACGGCGGCGTCGGCGTTCACAGGACTCACGCTGAGCCCGGGGAACCGGCCGGCGCCTGCGACGGCTGCCGGATCGACGTTCTGCAGGGTGAGCATGGTCTGGAAGAGGGGGTGGCGTGAGGCCGACCGTTCGGGGTTGAGGGCTTCGACGAGGCGTTCGAAGGGGATGTCCTGGTGGGCGTAGGCGGCGAGGTCGGTTTCGCGGACGCGGGCCAGGAGCTGGGTGAACGTGGGGTTGTCGCTCAGGTCGGTGCGCAGGACGAGGGTGTTGACGAAGAACCCGATGAGGTCTTCGACGGCGTCGTCGGTGCGTCCGGCGATGGGTGAGCCGATCGGGATGTCGGTGCCCGCGCCGAGCCGGGACAGCAGCACCGCCAGGGCGGCTTGCAGGACCATGAAGGTGCTGGCCTGCTGTCGGCGGGCGAGGCGGGTGATGTCGGCGTGCAGTTCGGCGGGGATGTCGAAGGTGACGGTCCCGCCGTGGTGGGTCGGCGTGGCGGGGCGGGGCCGGTCGGTGGGCAGTTCCAGCTCGGCCGGGAGATCGGCCAAAGCGCTTTGCCAGTGGGCGAGTTGACGGGAGATCACCGAGTCGGGATCGTCTTCGGAGCCGAGGACGTCGCGTTGCCAGAGGGTGTAGTCGGCGTACTGGACCGGTAGCGGCGTCCAGCCGGGTGCTGTGCCCTGGATGCGGGCCGTATAGGCGGTGGTCAGATCGCGGGCCAGAGGTGTCAGCGACCAGCCGTCCGCGGCGATGTGGTGGACGACGAGGAGCAGGACATGCTCGTCCGGCGCGCGCTGGAAGAGGGTGGCGCGCAGCGGCAGGTCGCGGGTGAGGTCGAAGCCATGGGCGACTGCCTCGGCAAGGGCGGCGGTCAGGATGTCGTCGTCGGTGTCCTCGGTGTGCTTGCCCAGGGTGATGTGCTTCAGCGCGGAGCGGCCTTGCTGGGCGGGGAGCACGATCTGGTGGGCGCCCAGTTCGTCGTCCTGCGTGAACACGGTCCGGAGTGCCTCGTGGCGCTCGACCACGTCCGCGAGCGCGGCCTGGAGCGCGTGGTGGTCGAGGGGGCCGGTCAGGCGGAGGGCGACGGGGATGTTGTAGAGGGCGCTGTCGGGCTCGTACTCGTGCAGGAACCACAGTCGCTGCTGGGCGTACGACAGCGGCAACCGTCCCGGACGTTCCGAGCGAGTCACCACCGGCCGGCCTGTCCGTCCGGCGACCGTCATCAGCCTGGCGAGCCCGGCGACCGTGGGGTTGTTGAACATGTCGCGGACGGACAGTTCCATGCCGAGGGCCGAACGGGCGCGCGCCAGCAGCCGGATGGCCAGCAGGGAGTGTCCGCCCAGGTCGAAGAAGTCGTCGTCCCTGCCGACCTGTTCGAGGCCCAGTACGTCCGCGAACAGGCTGCTGAGAGCCTCTTCCCATGGGTTGTGGGCCGCGTACGCGGGCGTGTCCGGCGTACGGTCGATCGCCGTCTCGACGGGGGCCGGGAGGGCCCGCCGGTCGAGCTTTCCGTTGGCGGTCAGCGGGAGGGCGTCGAGCAGGACGAAGGCCGACGGCACCATGTAGTCGGGCAGACGCTCGGCCACGTACGTACGGAGTGTCGCCGCGGTCGGGGCCGTTGCGTGGCCGGTGGCCGGTACCACGTACGCGACGAGGCTCTTGTCGCCGGACTCGTCCTCATGGACCACGACCGTCGCCTGGTGAACGTCGGCCATGCTCACGAGCACGGCCTCGATCTCGCCCGGCTCCAGACGGAATCCGCGCAGCTTCACCTGCTGGTCGGCGCGGCCCACGTACCGCAGTTGGCTGTCGGAGCCCCACCGTACGAGGTCACCGGTGCGGTACATGCGGGAGCCGGCCGTGCCGAACGGGTTCGCCACGAAGCGTTCCGAGGTCATGTCCGGGCGTCCCAGATAGCCTCGGGCCAAGCCGGTGCCCGCGATGTACAGCTCGCCCGGGACACCGGTCGGCACCGGTTGCAGGCTCGCGTCCAGGACGTAGGCCTGGGTGTTCCAGAACGGCCGCCCGATCGGCACGGGGCCCGACGGGGTCGGGGTGCCGGGTTCGAGCCTGAAGTCGGTGCAGTTGACGGTGGCCTCGGTCGGGCCGTAGGCGTTGATCACGGTCACGTCGGGGTGCCGCTCGCGCCACTCGGCCAGGCTCTCGCCGAGGAGTTGCTCACCGCCGAGGATGAGCGTGCCGGCCGGCGAGGCGGTGTCGGGGAGGGTGCCGAGGAGCGCCAAGTGGCTCGGTGTGGCCTTCATGAAGGTCGGCTGGACGATGGTGACGCCGTCGCCTGTCTCGTCCGTCTCGCCCTTGAGGTCGGCCAGCCGTACGCAGCCGCCCGAGACCAGCGGCGTGTAGAGCGCGGTCACGGTCAGGTCGAAGGCGATGCGGGAGTGGAGCAGCGCCGTTCCGGAGGCGTCCGGGTAGGCCTGGCGTGCGCGTTGAAGATAGGCGCCCACGGAGCGGTGCTCGACGACGACGCCCTTGGGGCGGCCGGTTGAGCCCGAGGTGTAGATCACGTACGCGGGATCGTGCGGCATCGGTCTGCCGCCGGGCCGCTGATGTTCCACCGCCTCCGAGGCTCCGAAGGGTTCACCGGACACGCCCGCCAACGCGTTCTCGGTCTCTTCGGTGTCCAGCAGCAGCGCCGTGGCGCCGTGGGATTCCCCTACCAGGCCGGACCACTCCCCTTGGGTAACGATCACCAGCGGGGCGGTGTCCTCGAGCATGTAGTGGATGCGCTCCGCCGGATACTCCAGGTCCAGCGGCAGATAGGCGCCGCCGGCCTTGAGTACGGCGAGGAGAGCCACGATCAGCTCGACGGAGCGCGGAAGGGCCACCGCGACGAATCGCTCGGGGCCCACACCGTGCTCGATGAGCAGCCGTGCGACGCGGTTGCTGCGTTCGTCCAGTTCCGCGTACGTGAGGACGGTGCCCTCGAAGGCCAGCGCGGCGGCGTCCGGAGTGCGTGCGACCTGGGCCGCGAACAGCTCGACCACGCTCGTCGGTTCGACGTCCCGTGCGGTGGAGTTCCACTCCTCCAGCAGCCGGCTGCGCTCGGCGTCGTCCAGTACGTCGACCTGCCCGACACGCTGCTCCGGGTCCGTGACGGCGGAACCGAGCACCCTCAGGAAACGCTCGGACAGTGACCGGGCGGTGGCCGCGTCGTAGAGATCCGCGCTGTACTCCAGCGCCCCGCCCAGACCTGACTCCGTCTCGTACAGGCGGAACAACAGGTCGAACTTCGCACCCTCGTCAGCAGTCGCCGTCGTGGACACCGAAAGCCCGGGCAGTTCGAGCGTGGCCCCGGCCGCAGTACGCGGGTCCGCGTTCTGCACCACGAGGCGTACCTGGAAGAGGGGGTGGCGGGCGGGTGAGCGTTCGGGGTTGAGGGCTTCTACGAGGCGTTCGAAGGGGATGTCTTGGTGGGCGTAGGCGGCGAGGTC